>CAYNSJ010000065.1:0-13235 GCA_964399835.1 uncultured Methanobacteriaceae archaeon
CAATAGGATAACTATTTAAATATGTAATATTGTTTATTGTTTTTTTTATAATTAAAAAATTTGTATTTATTTTAATATATTTTATATTTTAATAAATTGTTCTCAATAATAAAATAATTTAGTAAGGTTTTGTTTATTTTTATTCATTATTTTTATAGTTAATATTTTTATACTAAAAAATTATTATATAGATATAGTTATAAAATTAAATTCAATGATAGCATAAAATACTAGTTTTAGAATCCATATTATATTGTATTCTGGTTTCTACTTTTTAGTTAAATTGCTATATTTTAGGAATTATTATTATGGATGGAAAACCAGAATCTACAGAGTTTTTAGAAGCTTTCAAGGATTATAAATTACATATTACTGTATTATTTACCGTAATTATTGCTGAATATATTGGTGTAATTAAATTAGATTTAATGGGTATTAATATAGTTATTATGCCATTATTATACTCTCTTGTTTTAGCTGTGGCATTTTATTTAGCTAAACCCGTTAAGTGGATAAGTGAAGACCAAAGTAGAGTATCTGGTGAAATAATGATGCTGGTTATTGGTCCACTTCTAGCAAAACTTGCAATTGCTAGTGGTCAGAGTATAATGATGCTTTTCAATGTGGGTCCAGCATTAATTTTACATGAATTAGGTAATTTAGGAACAATATTCCTTGCATTACCTGCAGCACTATTGTTAGGTTTTAAACGAGAAGCTATTGGGATGACAAGTAGTATTTGCCGAGAACCACAAATGGCTGTAATAATTGATAAGTATGGTTTTGGAACCCCTGAGACAAATGGATTTTTCACAGTGTTCTTAATAGGGACTGTACTTGGAGCAGCATTTATAAGTATTTTAGTAAGTATAATGATATATATACTACCATTACATCCTTATGCATATGCTATAGCATGTGGTATAGGTAGTGCTAGTATGAATGCAGCTGCTATTACATCATTAGTTAATATTTATCCTGGAATGACTCAACAATTAGAAGCATTTAGTGGTATGAGTAATTTAATAGCCATGTGTGTTGGTATTTATGTATATATATTCATAGCTATACCTATAACAGAATGGATGTATAGTAAATTAGAACCAAGAATAAGTAAATACTTATTCAAACGTAACCAACGTAATATTAAGGATCAAAACAATGGGAAATAAGATAACAATAAAGACAGTAATTGATTGGATTACAATTCTGATTATATTCTCCTTTATAACAGCAATAGCAAATTTTATAGGATATCATAGTCCTATAGGTGAATCATTAATTGGAATGTTTATATTATGTGCTATTACTTTAGTTGGTCTTTTAATGGAATATTTAATACCAAAAGATATTCCATCAATAATTTATATTAGTATTATTGGATTGATTGTAGCATTACCTATCTCTCCAATTTCAGGACCTATAATATATTACACTGCAAAAATAAATCTTGTATCAATTACAACAATATTATTAGCTTATGCTGGAATTGCAATGGGAAATAATTTACATGAATTTAAAAAAGTTGGTGTAAGAGGTGTTATTGTAACATTTCTTGTAATAACTGGATCATATGTAGGAGCAGCATTGGTAGCTGAAGCTATGCTAATATTAACAGGAGTAATTTAAATATATAACCCCCTCCCTAAAAAATACTATTTTTAATAATATTAATTGATTTATATCAAATTATTTTATTTAAAGTTTTTATAATAAACCAAATATCTAGCTAAATTTTATTAGAAATTTAAAAAAAAGAAGTATAGAGTAATTTATTAAAGTAAATAATAAATTAAACAATTATTTTCATATATTACCTAATAAATAATATATTAACTGTTGAGCAGTACGTCCAGAAGGTCCACCATGAGTCATTAACCATTTATTAGCTTCTTGTTTTAATTCTTCATTAGACATTTTAATTTCAGGATAGTTACTTGCTAAAGTTATTACTATATTAAAATATTCTTTTATAGATGGTTTATAATATCCAATATTTATACCAAATCTATCAGCTAAAGATAATTTTTCCCTTATACTATCAGATTTATACATATCCTCACTTTCAGAATTAACTCTTTCATTCCAAGTTTCTTTAATTAAATGTCTTCTATTAGATGTAGCATAAATCAAAACATTATCTGGTTTTGTTTCTAAACCACCTTCAATTAAAGCTTTTAAATATTTATATTCACTTTCAGATTCTTCAAAGGATAGATCATCCATATAAATAATAAAATAATAATTTCGATTTTTAATATTAGATATTATTTTAGATAAATAATTAGCCTCATGTTTATAAACTTCTATCATTCTAAGCCCTTTATCATAGTATTGATTTAGAATAGCCTTAATACTTGTTGATTTTCCAGTTCCAGCATCACCATACAAAAGAACATTATTTGCTTTTTTTCCTTGAATAAAAGCTTCAGTATTACATATTAATCTATCTTTTTGAGATGTATATCCCACTAAATCATCTAGTACCACATTATCTAATGAAGTAATAGGAATAATAAATTCAGAATCAAAATCATATGATATCTTAAATGCCCTATTTAACCCAAATTTTCCAACACCATATTCTTTATAAAAATTTGTAACAGTATTATACATCTCTTCCTCATCATTAACATTTTCTATTAATTTACTTAGTTTTTGAACTTTAATACTGACATCTTTGTTAAAAATTTGCTCTTTTTTTACAATAGCATTATAATTTTGTATAGTAGAAAAACAAGTTATACCTAATTCTTGTTCTATTTTTGTAAAGTCATAATCAAATAACTGTTTAAAAATATAAAAATCATTTTTTGCAAATTCATTTACAGTACCCTCATTTTTTCCAACTTTTTCTGATGTTAATGTAAAAGGATTTTCTACCATAGCTAATAAAAATGCAAGATAATTATGCCATAAATTATTATCAAATCCATAATCTGTTGAAAGGGATAATAACCTATTAATTTCCGTATAAATATTTGTAATCAATTCTTCTTTGTTATAATTATCAGATTCAAAAGATTTAAAGATCTTTGACAAATTAAATAATATACTATCGTCACTTATATTTCTGTAAACTAATATTTTTGATGTTAAATGATGCATTATATTCACTCTTTCTATTCTAATTTAATATTATGTATAATTATATGTTTTAAATATGAAAAATACTTTTTCTTATTTTAAATAATTTACAATTAATTTATTAAATAAGAATTTTTTTTAAAAAAAATATAATTATATTCTATAAAAAATAGAAATAATATCAATATAAAAATATAAAAAGAGGATATAAATATGATAACAGCAGATTTTGCAATATTACCTGTAGGAATAAATGGAACAGAATTAAAAGAATATGTAACAAAAGCAGTGCAATCAATAAAAGACTCAGGATTAAACTACCAATTAACTGGAATGGGAACACAAATTGAAGCAGATAACTTAACTGAACTATATGAAGCAATAGCTAAAGCTCAAGAAGCAGTTTTCGAAGCAGGAACTGGTAGAGTATATACAGTAATAAAAGTTGATGATAGAAGGGATGTTGAAAATAGAACTCTTTCAGCCAAAGTAGATACAGTTGATAAAATGTTAAACTGATAATTATGGTAAATAATAAAATTGATTATAAAAAAGAATATAAAGAATTATACCAGCCAAAGAAAAAACCATCATTAATCAATGTTCCTTCAATGAATTTTATAATGGTTAATGGTAAAGGTGACCCTCAATCAGATGAATATCAAAATGCAATGCAAATATTATATTCATTAAGTTTTACAATAAAAATGAGTAAAATGAAAAATAATCAACCAAAAGATTATTTTGAATATGTAGTACCACCTTTAGAAGGATTATGGTGGTCAAAAGAAGGTAAATTGAATCTAAATGATCGCAATAATTGGCAATGGACATCAATGATACGACAACCAGAATTTGTTACAGAAAACTTTTATAAATGGGCTTTAGATGAAGCAAAAACAAAAAAACCAGAATTAGATTTTAGTAAATCTAAATTTTTAGAGTTTACAGAAGGTGATTGTGTACAAATAATGCATATTGGCCCATATAATGAAGAAAATTATTCTATGATCAAAATAGAAGAATTCCTTGATGAAAATGAATTAGTAAATGATAGTGGAAATATAAGAAAACATCATGAAATATATCTATCTGATCCTAGACGAACAAAACCAGAGAACTTAAGAACTGTACTTCGAATACCTATAAGAAAAAAATAGAAAAATTAAGAGTTTAACTCCAATTTATTTTGTTGATTTCTTTTTATTTTACTTTTACTTTCCATATTTTTTATAATTTCCAAAAATTTATCTTTAGTACTAGCTCGTAATGATTTAAATCCTAAAATTATCGAAGCAGATTTTGCTAAATCTTCATCAAATAGAGAATATTCTAATTTAAGAGCATTAATAATAGATTCTTCTATTTCTTCATCAGATATAAATCTTATTCTTGGTTCTGTCCTTTTTCTAGCTACAATTTCTGTTTTTCCTATCATATAATAAAAGTCATCTTTAGAATATATGATTTTTAATTGTATCATTTTTTCAAGTAAAACTTTAACTGCAGTCTTAAACTTTTTAGTGACTTTAACATTGTATACTGTTTTCATACGTTGATTTATTTCATCAATATAAATTGGTCCTTCTAAATCAATTATTTCCTTAATAATATCAGTTACGTCTTGGGGTGATTGTTTATAAAAATTATCACAGGATACTGTTTTTGTATAATATTGGTATTCATTATTATCAACAGATTGTTTTTCAACTTTAGTAAATTTTACCTTTGATTCATAAGGATTTGAACTTTCATTAGATGTTACAGCTTCTGTTTTTTGTTGTATTGGTGTTTTTGTAGTTATTGTTTCTTGTTGTTCTTTAACTATTTTTACAGGTTCTGTTGTAGAATTTAAAGGTATTTTAATTTCTTTACTTGATTTTTCATTATTTTCTTGTTTTGTTATACTTTCTTCTTGATTTCGATCTTCTTCATCTTTATTTATTGTTGTGATTTCATTATTATTTTGATTAGATTTTTCTTCTTCAATTTTTTCAAATTTTTTTAATCTTTCTTCATTTTCATTATATTTAATGGCATCTTCTACAGTTTTTAATAATATTTCTTTTGCATTATCTCTATTATGATACCAATCAGTAGACCAAATCCTATGGAATTTCCAACCTAATCCCTCTAGTATTTGTTGCCTGAGTCTATCTCTATCTCTTGCAACAGGACTACTGTGATATGGTGCTCCATCACATTCTATCCCTAAAATATATTTATCACTATTGTTCTTATCAATTATTGCTAAATCTATTCTATAACCTGCACATCCAACTTGTTTAGCTACAGGATATCCTTCATCAGTTAAAAAATTAAATACAGATTTTTCAAATTCTGAATCAAAATCAGCTCCTGTATCATAATTAGATGGGAATTCACCTGTTTCTGCATAGAATAAATATGTTTTTAATGATTTTACTCCAAATGGTGTTTTATCTGATACAACCATATCTGATGATTTAAAGTTTGAAAAGACTACACATTTTTCTCTGGCTCTTGTAGCTAGTACATTTAGTCTTCTTTCCCCACCTTCTTTGTTTAATGGTCCAAAATTCATTGTTATTTTATGGTTGATATCATATCCATATCCTATACTTATTAAAATTACGTCTCTTTCATCACCTTGTATATTTTCTATATTTTTTACAAAAAATCCATTTTCTCCTGTTTCATTGAAAAATTTTTCTAGTTCGTTATTTTCTTTTAGTTTTATCTCTAATTCTTCAAGTACTGCTTGTTTTTGAGACATACTAAATGTTCCAATTCCTAAACTTTTAGTGTTGCCATATTTTTGGAAATGATTAAGTGCATAGTTTACAATATTTTCTGCTTCTTTCTGATTTCTTCCACTTTTTCCTCTATCATATATAGTATTAGGATCATATTCAAATTTAAGTCCTAAGTCATCAGATTTTGCCATTGGTGAAGGATAAATATATAGTTCATTGTTATAAAATTCCATATTTGATACTGCTATTAAAGATTCATGTCGACTTCGATAATGACATTTTAGCATTTTATCAGGGAATATTGTTTTACAAAAATGTAGTATACTTTCAACATCTTGTATTGATGAGTAATAATCATCTGTTGTTTGATCTACATTTGATTCAACATCAAAAAATGATGTTGGTGGAAGCTGTTTTGTATCGCCCATTATAACATAATTTTTTCCTCTTAATAATGCACCTATTGCATCTTCTGTTTTTACTTGACTAGCTTCATCAAAAATAACATAATCAAAGTAAGATTCATATTGTTTAGGATCTAAATATTGGGCAATTGATAATGGACTCATCATGAAACAAGGTTTTATATCTCGTATAACGTTAGGACATTCTGTTAATAATTGTCTTATAGCTTTAAAGTTCCTTTTTTTATTTATTTCATTTTCTAATATTCCTAATTCAGATTTTGGATTGATACCCATAGATATATCTGGTCTTTTTTTATCTAATATCTCTCTGACCCGATATTTATTTAGATTTATTACTTCTTTATCTAACTGTTTAAATTGTTCAATATTTTTTTCATGTATTGTACTGTTAAAATCTCGTAGTAATACACTGTTTTTAAATATTTCAATTAGTATATTATTTGCAAAGTTAAATTCAAATAAAGGTACTATTGCATCTTTATGTATTTTATCTTCTTTAATTAAATTTATAATATCTCTTGTATACTCATCTTGATATTTTATACAGAAACTTCTAAATTGATTCCAATCACTTAATGATGTTATATTATTTAATATATTTTCTATAGATATCTTAAAATCATTTAAATTTAATATTTCTATATTATTAGTACTTAATTTATCTCTGAAGTTTAATATGCTATTTAAATATTGATAATCAATATTGATATCTTCTTTCAATTGTTTTATTATATTTAATTTATCTTTTAAATCATTATTTTTAGAATCATCTTTTAATGCATTTATAATAGAATCATCAAAATAATTTGATTTATATAACTCATTGAATATTTCTATATTTCTATATTTTTCATCTATTTTTATTATATCTGATTTTGGTCCATTCCATGTTTCATTGAAATAATATTTACCTAATTCTTCATTTGAAATTAAATAATTCTTTATTTCATTTAATTCAATTAGTATATTTATATGATTTTCCAAATCACCAATAGAATCGCAGGGATTACTTTGATTTATGTTGGATATTTCAATTCTTATGTCATTTAATGTTTTATAGGAACTAAGTAATTTTTCTAGTTCTAATATAATTTTTTCATCAGATAATGTAGTAGTTGTATATGCTGTTATTTGATTTCTTAAATTTATTAATTTATTATTCCAATTGATCAATTGATCATAATCTTGTATCATTTGATCTTCTGTTACTTCTTTTCCTTGATAATATGATTCTAATCCTTTTTTACTTTCTTTATAATCATGACTAATTAATTTACCAAAAAAAGAACCTTTATTTGATTTAACTTTAATTAATTTTTGTATTAAATTAGGATCGTTTAATGCCATTTGAAGTTGTGAATTGTTTATATTTTCTTTATTTTCTTTAAAGTCTTTTAATAATTGAAGAATATTTTCGTTGTATAAAATCTCTTTATTGATACTTAATGAATTAATATCATTATTTAGTTGTTTAACTTGTCTTTTTGTAGCTTCTAAATTTATATTATTTATATTTGGATTAATATTTTTTATTTTTTCTTGATATTGTTTTAATGATGTGATTAATTCTAACAATTTCCCTTCATCTTTGATGATACTTGGTCTTGTAATTAATATAGAACAATTTTTAATATATTCATCAATGTCTTTTATTGTATTAACAGTTTTTATTCCTATATTTTCACTTATAATTGTTAAATTTTCTATAATTTCAGTTATATTGTTTTTTAACTCTTCACTTTTAGATTTTACATTATCAATATTATCTGGTGATAAATTATCAGGATTAGTATAGTTCCATGGATTATTTTTTATAGGTTGAATTAATCCATAAAGGTTGGCAATCTCATCAATTTTCCCAAGCATTTCTCCTTTTTCTTGATTTGTACAACTTTCAAGGTTTGGCATTGAAAATTTATATATTTTCTGATTTAATGATTCTAATTTTTGATATTTATATTCATATATTCCAATAAGATCATAAATAGTAAGATCCGTATTACCATATTTACTTTGTATAACACTCATATATGTATCTAATTCATCACGTATGTTATTTAGATTTTGATAATCATTATATTCATCTAATGATACTGTATCTTTATTTAAAGTGTTGTTTAAATCTTTTAATAGATTTTTACTATTTGTTTTATTACTATGTAATTCTAAACAACTATCACCTAAACCAATTGTTTCCATTCTTTTTTTAACTACATCTAATGCTGCCATCTTTTCACTGACAAATAGTATTGTTTTATCATTTGCTAGTAATTCAGCTATTAAATTAACAATTGTTTGAGATTTTCCAGTTCCAGGAGGCCCTTCGACAACTAAACTATGACCTTTTTTAGCATCTTCTATTACAGCTATCTGTGATGAATCTGCATCTACAACATTATAAGTATCAACAGGTTTTATTAATTTATCAACATCATTTTCATCAAAGGATTCATAATTTTCAGGATTTTTAGATCCGAATAGTCTACCAATTTCACTTGTTGTTACATTAGAAGACCATTTATCAAGATCTAAATCTTTATACATTACAAATTTCTTGAAACTAAATGTACTTAAGTACATGTCATTTGTTACATTCCAATCTTCTTTTTTTGAAATAGATTCTTTAATATTTTTAAAGTATGTATATATATCTTCTTTAGTTTCAAATTCATCAGGTATAGGAAAATTAATATCTTGATCTAATAATTTATATTGTAAAGATAAGTTAAAAGAAATATCATCATAACTCCATTTTATCTTAAAAGGAGAACCTACTGATTCCCTTATTAACTCTACAGGAATTAATATAATAGGAGCTCTATGAAATTCTAATTCATTATCTGTCTGTTTCCATTCTAAGAAGCCTAAAGCTAAAAATAAATTATTATATCCTTGATCTTCAATACTTGTTTTATAATATTGATTAAGAGAAAATAATCTTTTCTGAAGTTCTGTTTCAGTGAGACTTGTTTGTAAAAATAGGTCTTTATGTTTATCAGGTATAATATCTGAAGTTGGCATACTCCATAAATTTGTTTGTTTATCATTATTTTCTTCAATAAGATCTTCTTCATTGTTTAATGTATCTTTATGAAGAAATTCCATTTTGTTTTCATTTAATATTAAAATATCAAATAATTCTGCTACATTTTCATCTATTATAGGGATAGTTCTAGATACTTCTTTAAAATTAAGTAGATTATTTCTTAACCCCATGTCAAGAAGATTTTTCCGTAGCGAGTTAATATTTTCATTAATATTTATATTAAAATTTTCGTCCATTTTAAATCAACTATTAAAAGAGTTTGATTAAAAAAACTTCTCATTAAAAAAATACTCTTTGTTCTATTTAAAAATTTGTTAATTAGAGTAATTAAATTTTATTATAAAATTATTAATATATGCAATATTTCTTTATAAATTCTTAATAAAGGTTCTTTCAAAAAAATGAGTGATGTTGAAGTATATAAAAGAGTTATTCATGATTTATTTTAAATCATGTTCTAACATATATGTAAATTCTATTGTAATTAAACCATTATTTTCCTTAAAAATTAGAGGTACTTTAAATAAATCTCGTAATTGATCTTTTTCTTCAGTAGTAAATCTATGAAACATTTCAATAATTACTTTTCCATGATAAGAATCTTTTCCAAAATAACCATCCCAAGTAATATAATTAGTTTTTAATATTTTACTAATTTCTTGATTTAAAAGTTCAGTTCCATATTCTCCTGTTATATGTAATAAAAGATTAGAATTCATTTTAAAAACCTACTTAGATATCATCTATTACCTTTATTTCAATATATCCATTTGAATAATTTATATCAGAAATTTCTTCAATTAATTTATCTCCATTCTGTGAATATAAGATAATATCAAAATACCAGAATTCATATGCACTACTCATTCTTAATTTTAATAACATCCGATCTACTAAGGGATTATCATGTAAAATTTTACTTAATCTAAACATGTCTTTTTGAACACTGCCCTCATTTATTTCTAAAGCTGTTATTATTTCACAACGTTCAATATTTTCATCTAAATTATAATAGTAATCTAATAATGAAATATAATGATCACTTATTTTTTCCATATTATTAATATCTCCTAAATTATTTTATTAAGCATATACTTATATCTCTTTTTCTTTGTTATAATGTTTTTAATTATTAAATTATATTCTTGATAATGATTTTAATTTAAATTATAACTATATTTTAGAAACTTAAGGTTTATAATAATAATTTTAACTGATAAAAGAAAAAAAAGTAAAGAATGTTAAATTAAAAGGGTAATGTACTGTATCTACTATATATGATAGTAGAATTCCAATTATTTACTACACCAAAAAAATTTGAATAGCTTGATACATCACAAGTATACCATTTACTATTTACATATACTTCTGCCCATACATGACCTATTATATTTCCACTAGAAAATGTACAGTATCCATGAACATATCTTGCAGGTATTCCTGCAGCTCGCATTACTGCTATTAATAAATGTGTTAAATCAGCACAATTTCCATATCCACGAGTCCATGTTCCTAATGCACCGTATTGCGTATTTGAATATGATGAATAATAAGTATTATCATTTATATAGTTAAATATAGCAACTGCTTGATTATATGTTCCTGATACTCCAGATATTATTGATTTAGCTAGTGAAGTTATAGTACTACTTGTTGATTGACAATTTGTTGTTGCTGATAGATATGTTGAATAACTGGAAGGTATTGAATAGCTACTACTTGTATTTGATAAAGATTCTTTTGAAACTACCGTAATATTTCCAGGTAATGAATAATAGTCTAAATTATATGTTAATATAGAAGCATACATATAAATTAATGAATTAATTCCCATTTTACCATCAACTGTTGTAGCATATCGTGGTGCAATTCCATAAGTCTCTACAAAATTATTAAAGTTATTAGCTACTAATAAGTAATTCAACTTAGAAATTGCATTAGTACTATTAAGATTTTCTGTTGTATTTGCTCTATTTGATATATTATATGTAATAACATCACTATTGGTATATAATGCTTTTGTCATTAAATAAAGAAATTCACATTTGGATACAAGTTCAGTTTTTTCTTCACCTGTAATTGAAATATAATCAGGCATTTCAGCATATTTTGTTATATATTTTTTTAGATTACTTGCTGCTGTTAATATATCAGAATATGTGAATAACTGTCCTACAGTTAATGTACTGTTTATTGAAGATCCTTTATATACAACATTTGAGTTATATGTTGCTGATAAGACATATTGTTTATATGCCCATGATGTTGGAATTTCATATATCAATTGAGCTATTCCATTAGTTACATTTACTGTACCTATTGTTGTATTATTTACTTTGAATATGACTGTACCCTCTTTTACAACAGTACCTGTGTTTGTTTTTATGATTGCAGTAAATGTTGTATTATGTCCATAAGCTCCTGTTATATTATTAATGAATATTGTTGTATTATATTGATCTATTGTAATACTTACCGAATTATTTGAAGTTTTGTAATTATTGTTACCTACATATAAACTAGTTATAGTATAATTATTTGCTGTATATTTTGGAAGGGTATAATTTAAAATGGCTATTCCATTGGTTACATTTGCATAACCTATTGTTGAATTATTAATTTGGAAAGTAACATTTCCTGTGTTTACTGAGTTATTATTTTTATCTTTTACTGTTGCAATAAATTTATACGTTTCATATGAGTAAAATGTTGTACTATTTATTGTAATTGTTGTACTTGTTTGTATAGGAGTACTTACTTTAAGAGTATTAGTTGTATTACAGGAGTCATATATTGTTGTATTCATATATTCTACTGTTATTGTATAATATCCTGATTTCCATGAAGCAGGTATTGTATAATTTAGTAAAGATACTCCATTAGTTATATTCGAATTACCTATTGTCTGATTATCTATTTTAAAGATTACTGTACCATTCTTTACAAATGCTCCAGTTGTAGTCTTTATAACTGCTTTAAACTGTGTAGTTGTATTAGTTTTAGTTGATATTGGTGACGCATATGCTATTGTTGAATATTTCAATATTGTTAATGTACCTGTTGCATTTGTACTGTATAATGTATCTGAACCAGAATACGTAGTTGTAATTATGTAATTTCTTGCTTCTAAAGCAGGAATAGTGTATTTTATTATTGCTTTTCCATTTGTTACATTACTACAACCTATTGTTTGATTATTTATTTTAAATGTAACATTTCCTGAATTTACATAAGTACTATTTTTATCAACTACCGTAGCGACCATTGTATATACTTGATAAGGATATAATGTTTTACTATTTATTGTCATTTTAGTACTTATTTTTGTAGTATTTGTTTCATTATTTGTTGATTTTGTATTAATTGATTTTTTTACATATTCTGTAATATTATTTGAAGTATTATTTGATAAAATTTCTGAATTAGATGAAATACTTTCTGTAGAAGTGGTATTTTTTGAATTAATGGCTGATGTTTCATTAACTGATTTAGTATTTTCTAAATTAGATGTTGTCTTATTATTTTCTTTTGATATTAATGATTGATTTTTATCATCAACTGAAACAGAGGATTTTAGTGAATTTTTAGTTGTTGTATTTACATTATTATTTTGAGAACTAATATTAGAAGTATTATATGAAGTTGTCACTGTTGTTGAATCATTTAAACTAGCTGAACTGATAGTAGATAAAGATATTACTGAAATTAAAAGTATTAATAAAATAACACCTATTTTAACACCATATTTAATGAGATTACCTCCTTATACCTAAAAATATTTATTTTCTATGATTAAACATCTATATATTTATGAAATCTTATAATAACTTACAATATGTTATTTTTTTATAAAATTTCATCTATCTATTGTTAAATGTCAATATAATTAATTTAAAGTTATTCTTACATATTTTTTAATTGTATTAATTAGATCATTGA
>CAYNSJ010000066.1:0-12716 GCA_964399835.1 uncultured Methanobacteriaceae archaeon
ATTATCTTTTTTTGTATTGTCATTTGTTACAGTTTGTGTTGTGTTTTTAGTAATAATATTAGTAGTATGTGTTATTGTTGGATTATCTGTTTGTATGTTATTATCTTGTGTATCTGTAGTAACAGTTGTATTATCTGTTGCACTTATTGTGGTTAATCCTATTAACAATATAAATGATATTAAAAATATTAGAATCATTGACTTACTTTTTTTCATTTTACGTTTCCTCCATTAAAATTATTGTTTTATATTATAATAGATACTTTTTAGTATAATTTACATCATACTATAAAAAGGTATATTCCATCTAAAAAGTTCCCAATTATAAAATTAATTTATTTTTAAATAATAAATAAAATTGAACAATTGTTCTAGAATAAACATTCTAGAACGTTCATTCTATTATAAATCCATAGATAACCCTTCAAAGACTAGTATAATATAAAAATAAATCTAATTAACTAAGTTAATAAATATTATGGTAAATAACCTAAAAAAAGGATATGATAACCCCTGAAAAATAAGAATATATTAAAAAAATATAAAGAAAGGATAAAATTATATAAAAAATATAAGAGAGAACTAAAAACTAAAAAAAAGGATATAAAAATAAGAAAAATAATAAAAACAACATTATATCTTTCTAAAAAAATATAAAAAAAGTATCATTAGATGGATACTTTATATTTAAAAGATCTTTTTCTTATTACTTTATATTTATCATTTTTGTGTTGTATTAAAAAATTCATAGTATTCCAAAAAATTACATGCTTATCCATCATTTATTTAGCTATTATTTATTAAACTTGAAATATTAAATTACTATTTTCCATTAAATATTATAATAGTTTATATCTACGTTGTACTCGTTGTTTATTTCTAGTACGTCGATTATGATGATCTTTTTCTGCTTGTTCTATTTTATTATCCTTTTGTTTTATTGTTAATGTATAATTACTACTTGTATTATGTTTAATTATTGTATTATCATACCCAATTACTGTGTTATTTGTGAAATTAGAATCATTAACAGTTAAATTACCATTAAATATAGTATATATAAAACTATGTATTTTATTTTCATTTTTTTTATTTTGATATAAGGAATTATATGTGATTAGCTGTGCAGATTTTTTTATATTTTTTGTTACTACTTTATTATTTTGTGTGTTTTCTTTAAAAGTTGTGTTATTATTGCTTGTTTTTTTAATATTTTTATTTATTGTATTATTTAATGATTCTTTTAAAGTATTATTTTTTGTTTGGGTTTGTACTGCATTTTTGGTAATATTACTACTAATTGAGTGTTTATTTGATTGTGTATTAATAGTTGTTTGTATGTTTGTATTGCTATTTTGTATATTTATAGTAGTATTTGTATTTTCTGTTGCATTTAGTGTTGTTAAACCAATTAATAATAAGAATATCGATAGTATAAGAATCATTACTTTAGTTATTTTTATAATTTAACCTCCAATTTAGTTAATTATAAAGTATTTTCATGATAAATTACATTTATTTTTTTAAAGCAAATTTTTAATTATCCTGGGGGATATTACAACTGATATTATACTTAAGATAGTTACCTCTTAGTTTAATAATTAATTTAATAATTTTTCTTTTAATAACACCATACCTCCTACTTACACTTATATTTGATAATTAGTAAAGAATGGTATTTAAAACAGTATGTTTTAACGTATATTTGTTCTTAAAAAGAGAATTAAACACTTTTTTTAGTATGCAAAATGGATACAAAAAATAATAAAAATAGAAACTATTATGAATAAAATAAGAATAAAAAAACACAAAATAAGAACTAGAAATTGTAAAATTAAGAACATTGTGCAAAAAATTGTTCACAATTTAAGAAAAAAGAGTTTTCAATGAATATTATAATATTTTTAAAAAGGTTATAAAAAAGTATCATTAATTTGATACTTTTATTTTTGTAATGCAAGTGTTGTATTTTGTTCTATTCTTTTATCATTTGTTACTAGTACTGTTGTTAGTGTGTAGTTTGTTTTTGATAGGTTTGTTGGTATTGTGTAGTTGATTGAAGCTTCTCCATTTATTAGGTTTACTTTTATTGGATTTCCATTAGAATCTTTTAGTGTTATTCCATTGAGTTTGAATACTACTTTTCCTGTTTTTATGTTTGTATCATTGATTTTTGTTGAAATTAAAATTGAGTCTCCTGCTTTTGTTTTTGTAGCATTTATACTAGTTGTCATGTTTGGTGTTTGTACTGTGTATACTTTTAGACATACTGCTGATGGATTTTTATCATAATTTAGATCTTCCCAGTCTATTCCATTTTTACTTACAAATGATTGGTTTGCTTTTGTTATTAAATTATGACTATCTATGGAAGTATCATTATTTGGTCCTGCGATTATTACAGTTACATTGTACTTTGTTTGTGAGTTTAGTTTTAGTTCTACTTTGAATGTGTCGTTTTGTGTTAGTGGTATGTATTTGTTTAGTTTTATTGTTTTGTATCCTATGTCTGTTGTTCCGTTTTGTGTGTATTGTAATTTATCATTTACATATACATAAGCTGTGTAGTTTGTTTTTGTAAAGAAGAATGTTCCAAATGCTGCTATGTTTTCATCTGTTTTTGCTGTGTATTGGTTTGCTATCCATAATTCTTTTGATTTAATATTAAATAGATTACAACTTATATAATCATATTGGTAGTTATTTAAGTATTTTTCAGTATTGTTAAATATAAATGAATAACTTTCTAAATTACCAATATACATAGTATCATCATTTATATTTGTAAAATTTTTATCAAGTAATACATCATAGTATGAAATATAGAAGTATCCATTTTCACCCCATTGGGTTCCCCAACTGTTTTTACATATAAATGCTCCATTACCTGGAGGGGTTATTAAGAAGTTACTTTTATCATAGTTATCATCCCAACCAACTATAGTAGTAGCATGATCTGGTGGTTGATTACCATTATAATAGTAGGCATATGTTTTTTCATTATAATATAATCCACTTTGATCCATGTTAAAACCTGTTGTTATTGCCCCATATTTTAGTATTGCTTCTTTTATTTGATCATTATCTGTTGAATTTAAACGACTAGGTATAAGGATTGCATCTTGAATTTGTTGTGTACTGTTTAGTATTGGTGATAATACACTTGTATCATAGAATGGATCTTGTGTTTCATTTACGGGTCCAACCCAACTAGCAAGATAGGATATTGCTACTATTTGATTTCCACCTCTATTAGGATCTTTATTAAGTCCATATAAGGAGTATTTACCTGCTATATTTTTTAGGTTGTTTTCTGATAGGTCATAGGTTAGATTTAATTGTTTTAGTAAGTCTGATTCTAATGCTCCCATTGCTCCAAATGTCCAACAACTATTTGATTGTTCTTGGTTTCTTACTGGTGTTACATATCCATAATCTCTTAAGTCATATTTTTCAGGTATTGTTATGTTTGTATTGTTAGTTTTTGTTGTGATTGGTATTATTGTTATGTTGTTTTGTGTTATGTTGTTTTTGTATAGTTTTGTTAGTGTTAATATTGCATTTATTGTGTTGTTTATGTATTTGTTGTTTCCTGAGTATTTTATTGTTATTGTGTAGTTGGTGTTTTTCCAGTTTGTTGGTATGTTGTATGTGTATGTGATGATTCCATCTTGTACTGTTAGGTTAGTTACTATTGTTTTTCCATTTATTTTTATACAGGCTAGTCCTGTTGCATCTTTATTAATATTTGCTGTTATTGTTATTGTTGAGTTGTTGTAAGTTTGTATATTTTGTGTTGTGATTGTTGGTGTTATTTTGTCTGATAGTTTGAGTGTTTGATTATCTATAGTTGCATATATGTCTTTTGTGGTTCCTGTGTATGTGTTGTTTACAACACTTGTTATGGGTAATGAGTTATTTGTAAATGTTCCTGCAGTTGTAGTAAATGTTACATTTCTTTCTGGTATTAGATCTGTTGTTGTTTCTCCTGTGTTTAATGTGTTTAATGTTACTTTAACTCCAATATTTGTTTTATTTATTGATGTTGTATTGGTGAATGTCATAACAATCCATGTATCAGGTGTTATGCCTTTTGTTATATTTGTGAAGTTTGGATTGTTTTGTCCCCACCAGTTTTCATCTAGGTTTGATAGATAATTTTCTTTTAGATATACTGTGTTGTTTATGAATATGTTGTTTTTTATAATAAATTTAGATCTAAATGTAGATATTGCTCCACCATTACTAGCTGAGTTATTGATAAATGATGAGTTTTTAATGTTAAATGTGTCAATATATTCTGTAGATATTGCTCCACCATTAATATTTGCTGTGTTATTTATGAAATTTGATGAGTCTATAGTAATTGAAGGATATGATGTATATATTGCTCCACCACTAGTGTTAGTTGCTTTATTATTTACAAATGTAACATTTGTTAAGGTTAAACTACCCTCTAATTGAGCTATTGCCCCACCATAAAAACCTTTATTGTTACTTAATATAGAATTTGTTATGGTTAATGTAGTATCCAGGGAGTGTATTGCACCTCCACCACCTATAATAGCAGTATTATCATTAAATATGGATGAATCTATAGAAACAGTAGATTCCAATAAGCCTATACATCCAGCTAGACGAGTAACTGTATTATTACTAAATAATAAATTAGATAAGTCTGCTGTAGTTTGTTCTAGATAAATAGAACCATAATTATCCCCTTTATTATCTGTGAAATTAGAATTTGAAACTGTTACACTAGAACAATTACTTACATACAAACTGGTACTATAATAACCACCATTATTACTAAATACAGAATTATCAACAGTTACACTATATAAATTTGTTCCATATAAAACACCACCCCAATAATCTGTTGCATTATTAAAACAAAATGATGAATTATATATATCCATAATTCCATTATTTAAAGCTATAGCACCACCAGCCATAGCAGTGTTATTATTAAATGAGGAACTTATGATATTTAAAGTACCTTCAGCATCAATAGCACCAGCAATATAAGCATTATTATTACTAAATGATGAATTGATTATATTTAATATACCATGACTTTGAATAGCAGCACCTCTTTCATTTATTATATTTGAGTTAAAACTACAATTAATAACTGTTAAATTAGCAGTATTGGTTACAGCACATATCTCTTTATTATTAATAAATTGAGTGTTTGTAACAGTACAATTATTTAAATTAATTAATGTTCCTTTGTTATTATTTGCAAGATAACTGTTATTCATGTTTAATGTACCATAATTTATTATTGCATTTTCTTTATTTGAGTTTATTATATTAATTTCATTAAGATTTAATGTATAATCCTCAGATATGGTTATGAAATTATATAAGTTATCTCCATTTATTGTTTGGTTGTTTCCATTTATTGTTAAATTACGTACAGTACCAGTTGAGTTTCCCCAAATAATTGGTATTGTGGTTGTATAATTTCCTTTATTTAAGTTTATTATTGTATTTGTATTGGTTGTATCTTGTTTTATTAAGTCTATTGCATTTACAAGTTCTGTATAATTATTAACTGTTATAGTTGAATCTTGTTTAATTGCCATTTTTATTGATGTTTTTATATTTGTTTGTTGTAGTGTGAGTGTTGTGTTTTGTTCTATTCTTTTATCCTTTGTTACTAGTAATGTTGTTAGTGTGTAGTTTGTTTTTGATAGGTTTGTTGGTATTGTGTAGTTGATTGAAGCTTCTCCATTTATTAGGTTTACTTTTATTGGATTTCCATTAGAATCTTTTAGTGTTATTCCATTGAGTTTGAATACTACTTTTCCTGTTTTTATGTTTGTATCATTGATTTTTGTTGAAATTAAAATTGAGTCTCCTGCTTTTGTTTTTGTAGCATTTATACTAGTTGTCATGTTTGGTGTTTGTACTGTGTATACTTTTAGACATACTGCTGATGGGTTCGTGTTGTAGTGTAAGTCTTCCCAATCTATTCCATTTTTACTTACAAATGATTGGTTAGCTTTTGTTGTTATAAGACTTGAAATATTATTATTTTCATTTTCATTGTATCCTGCTATAATTATGTATATATTATTTTCTGTTTGTGAGTTTAGTTTGACTTCTACTTTAAATGTATCATTTTCTTTAAGTGGTATATATTTGTTTAGTTTTATTGTTTTGTATCCTATGTCTGTTGTTCCATTTTGTGTGTATTGTAATTTATCATTTACATATACATATGCTGTGTAGTCTGATTTTGTTAGGAAGTATGTTCCAAATGCTGCTATGTTTTCATCTGTTTTTGCTGTGTATTGGTTAGCTATCCATAACTCTTTTGAGTTGTATGTTAAATTATTATAAGAATCAACATAATCATACTGATAATTATTTAAATAATTTTCTGTGTTATTAAATATAAATACACAATTATCTCTTCCTAATGCTGTTAGCATATCTTTATTTATATAACTATTATTTATTTCAGGTGCTCTTCCTAATGAAGTATCATAATAAGATACATAACAATAACCATTTTCACCCCAATCGGTTCCCCAACTGTTTTTAATTATAAATGCTCCATTTCCAGGAGGTGTTTGAACAAAATTACTTTTATCATAATTATCATCCCAACCAACAATAGTTATTTCATGACTAATAGATTGATTATCATTGTAATAATAAGCATGTGTTACATCATTATAATAAATACTAGCCATACCATCTTCCATGAATATTGATGATTTTACTGCTCCATATTGAAGTATTGCTTCTTTAATTTGATCATTATCTGTAGAATTTTGACGATTAGGTATAAACATTACATCTTGAATATGTAATGTACTATTTAATACAGGTGATAATACACTTAAATCATAATAAGGATCCTGTGTTTCATTTACTGGTCCAAGCCAACTAACAAGATAACTAATTAATGTAAAAGCATTTCCACCACCATCATTAGCAATATAATTTAATCCATATAATGAATATTTACTTGCTATGTTTTTCATGTTATTTTCTGATAGGTCACATGTTAAATTAAATTCTTTTAATAAATTTGATTCTAATGTAGCACATGCAGAAAATGACCAACAACTACCAGATTGATTTTGATTTTTTACTGGTGTTACAAGACCATAATCTCTTAAATCATAACTTGTTGGAATAGTTATGTATGTTCTATTATTATTAGTTATTATTGGTGTTATTGTTATGTTTTTATCTTCTTTTATTTCTTGTTTTGTAATTGTTAATATACTGTTTACAGAGCTATTTTGGTATTTACTGTTTCCTGAGTATTTTATAGTTATTGTGTAGTTGGTATTTTTCCAAGTTGTTGGTACGTTGTATGTGTATGTGATGATTCCATTTTGTACTGTTAGGTTAGTTACTATTGTTTTTCCATTTATTTTTATGCATGCAAGTCCAGTTGCATCTTTATTAATATTTGCTGTTATTGTAATTGTTGAATTGTAGTAAGTTTGTATATTTTGTGTTGTGATTGTTGGTGTTATTTTGTTTGATAATTTGAGTGTTTGGTTATCTATTGTTGCATAGATATCTGATGTTTTTCCTGTGTATGTATTATTTACAACACTTGTTATTGGTAATGAGTTATTTGTAAATGTTCCAGTAGTTGCAGTAAATGTTACATTTCTTTCAGGCATTACATTTGTAGTTGTTTCTCCTGTGTTTAATGTGTTTAGTGTTACTTTTAATCCTATGTTTGTATTATTCATAGATGTTGTATTGGTAAATGTCATGACAATCCATGAATCAGGTATTATACCTTTTGTCATGTTTGTAAATTCAGGATTATTTTGTCCCCACCAATTCTCATCTAAATTAGATAAATAATCTTCTTTAGAATATACTGTATCTTGTTTATTATTTAAGAACACATTACCTTTTATAAGATAAGTAGTTTTTAATGTACATAATGCTCCACCATTGTTAGCTGTATTATTTATAAATGATGAACTATTTATATTAAGCATGTTAACTGTTTGTGTGTATATTGCTCCACCATTACCTGAAGCAGTATTATTTAAAAATTCAGATGTAGTTATACGTACTGTTGGATAGTTAACATATATTGCTCCACCATCATATTTTATTGCTTTATTATTTATGAAACTATCATTATTCAATATTAAATTACCTTCTAATTGATGAATAGCTCCACCATAATAATAAGCAGTATTATCAACTAATTTAGAATTATCAATGTTTAATGTACTGTTGAATGAGTATATACTTCCTCCATTATTCTTTAAAGATGTATTATTAAAGAATTTACTATTGTTTACTGTTACAGTAGAACTAGTTACATATAAAGCTCCACTTTCATAATAAGCTGTATTATTTTCAAATAATGTATTATCAATATTTGCTGCTGAATCAGATAAATAAATTGAACCTGATTTAGTAACAGTACTATTTATAAACTTACTATTATTTATTAATAAGTTAGACTTTTTAATATAAAAATTACTACCTGAATAAGCATTATTAGAAACAAATACACAGTTATCAATAGTTATAGATTCAATATTTTCTGCATAAAAAACGCCACCATAATAGTTTGCCTTACTATTAGTAAATGATGAATTCACTAGTTTAGTATTTCCTGAAACATAAATAACACCTGCAACAGTTTCGGCAACATTATTATTAAATAATGAATTTATTATACTAATGTTACCTCTGTTAAAGATGGAACCCCCATAATAAGCAGTATTATCTGAAAATGTAGTGTTTGTAAGTATTAAATTACCTTGATTATCTATTGCTCCACCTTTATTATTACCACCACTATTAGCAAATGTTATTTTTGATACATTTACATTTACATTATTAATTTTAAATAATTGATATTGATTTTGTCCAGATATTATTGTATTGTTTTGTGATTGACCTGTAATTGACAAGTTTTTAGTTAATATTATTGTATTTGTAACATTATATGTTCCATCAGCTATGTATACATTTGTTTTAGTGTTTGTTTCATTATTTACTTGAGTAAATCCATTGTTAATATCAGAATATGGTTGTAATTGTGTACCTGTTTGATTTGTACCTGTGTATGATGCATTTATATATATTGTATCATCATCAGTAGTTGTTTTTATTCCAGTATTATCTGTAGTTACTTTTATATCTTTTTGATTATTTGATGTCTTTTTAGTTACTGTCTGTGTTGGTGTGATTGATTTTTGATCTGATTGTTTTGATTGTTTATCTGTAATTTCTTGTACTGTTTTAGTATTTTTATTATTTGAATTTTGATTAACTGAATCTTCTTTTACATTATTATCATTTGTAATTGTCTGTGTTGAATTACTAGCAACAATTGATTGAGTAGTAATACTTTGTATATCTGTATTAACAGTTGTACTATTATCAGATACCGCTGATACAGCCGTAATACCAATTAACAATATGAACAATACTGTAAATAGAAGAATAGTTTTTCTATTTAACTTCATAAGACTATCTTCACCTCTTTTTTTAAAATTTATTTTATATACATTACTAATTATATTATTACTTAATAATAAATAATTTCATAAAAACACAATGAATTATAAGTAAAAAGCAGTTTATTATCCTATAAAACTATTATAAGATAAATATGACTAATAAAGTAAAAAACATAAAAAAATGTTGTTAAGGTGTAGTTTCTTATGTAGATCTGGTGATATTGGGTAATAGTAATATATTTAATATAGTCTAAATTAATTTATTATAAATATTTCTGAAACTAAAAAAGTAATACTTAATTAAAGTATATAAAATAAGAAAATAAAGTAATTAAAAAGAAGATAATTTAAAATTAAGAGTCAATATTTAATATTTATCGATATATTCAACTCAATCAAAATATGTTCTTTACAGAATGCTAAAATTAGAATATCTAAATTAGATATTACTTTATTTTTATAGTAAAATAAATTGTACTTTGTTTTATAGTTTTTATTAGGTTGTTAGTTTGTAATTAATTTGATGTATATATCATGTTAAATATTTATATTACTTTGTTTTATAGTTTTTATTAGGTTGTTAGTTTGTAATTAATTTGATGTATATATCATGTTAAATATTTATATTTTTTTTCCATTTAAAAATTATTTAATTTAAATCATCAATCAAAAAAAATAAAAAGGGGGGGTTATGTTTATATTTGACTGTATAATCGACCTATTGCAGAATTCATGAATAATAAAATGAACGGTGATATTATTAATGTACTTATTAAAGTTCCAACATATGGAATCATCATAATAATTAATTCAATAATTCCAAATACTATAAGAATTATTAATAATAAAATTATCCAAGCTATTAATGAACCAATACCAATATTACCAATATCACTTATAACTTTTTTAAAATTTAAACCTTCACTTAAACTATCTGTTTTAGCTAATCTACATGTACCAACAAAAGCCATTAATCCAAATATAACTGCTAAAATAAATGCTACTATACTGACTATTCCTAAAGAAGTAAGTACAGGTTCAATTAAATTAGCTGGAATTGTTGCATTTGAACTGTAAGATATATAATTCATTAAGCTCTGTACTGCATTTCCATCAATTGTAAATGCTCCAATAACAATTAAGATTATAACTGGAATTAAGAAATATACAATCTCAAGTATCCACAATTTAATTCCATTTACAATATTGTCACCCCAATCAAAATCAGGAATTATACTAGATAAACTTATATTTTCTTTAATAATACTAAGTCCATATCCTGCTATTACCAATGCAAAAATAAATCCAATTATTCCACCTATAGATAATATAGATCCAGTAATACCAAATGATCTTAATACAACCGTTAAATTAGCAAGAATACAGATTATACCTACAATCAATAGCTTTTTATAATCTTGTTTAGCATAATTAAATGCTTGTGAAAAAGTACCTGTTATGTCCACCATTTAAAACACCTCCTTTTAATTTATAATATGATGTATATCATAAATTTACAGAAATACCTTATTTAACTTAAGAAATAATAAATAAAAGTATATAAATTAAATGAAACTTTTAAATATTACAAATAAGTTTTATACTTCATACAAAATAATAAAGTAATAATCTGCTAAATAAATATAATATAAATAATGTTATAATAATGTTAATTAATAAAGATACGGTTTTTTATATAAATAAATAAGATAAGAACAAGATACCATAAGAAATTATAAAAATTATTAATCAATGTTAAAGTCATACTAATACTAACTTTTGAATTTGATCATTACTTATTATTATCTGATTTAACTTATTAAATTTTTATTTTGTTTTAAGTTGTTACTACCTTTCCTGTATTAATATAGCCTTTTGATATTAATTAATAGTATAAACTTATTTTATTAAATTTTTTAACTTATTTAAACCCATTGGAGTATATTAATATGCTTTAAAATAGAACGACATATTTTTTGGAATTTTATTTTTTCTATTTTATAATTATTAATTTTTAGGGTTGAAATTTTTATTAAAAACTATAATTTTTTAAATATTTACAATTTTTTTATTGGTTATTTAATCATAAATAAAAAGTATTATATAGTAAAATAGTAAAAAAAGCAGGATATTTAGTATAATATCCAAATTATTAAAATATGGCTAATATTCAGTTATTTACATTATAACCTTAATATTTATTAGTTTAAAAAAAATTCATTAATAGAAATATCTTTATTAATTTTTTTATTTTAATGATTATTGTATTTTTTTATATTGATTTGTTTAATGCTTTATGGTCTTTTTTTTATTATAAGTAATTTTATATCTTATTGTTTATATATTAAGTTTTAGACATGTTCTCTATTTAGTAAATAGTTATTGTTAATAGAGTGTTTTCTCTATAATTTTAAACTATATTATTATTTAAGAATGGCGTCTTTTTTTTAACAATCAAAAAATTGTTAAAGTTCGAACATTTAATTTAAACATAACAAATTTTTTTAGGAGTGAAAAAGTAAAGTATGAATTCTAATATTAAGAGGATTTCTTTAGTATTTCTAGTATTAACAGTACTATTATTGGGAATAACAGCAATATCCGCAGCAGATACAACTAGTAACACAACCACAGCATTAACAACTAATACACAAACAACAGCAGATACACAAGCAACTAGTGTAATAACAAATACATCTACTGATACTCAGTCAAATGATATAGCTACTGATACAGATAGTAGTATAAAGACTACCTCTTCTAATATAAATACAAAAACAGAAGATACCCAAAGTACTTCAAATGATATAAAAACAAACACAAAAAAATCACGAAATATAAACACAAATACAAAAGATACACAAACAAGTAACAACAATGAAATTACAAGTACTGATACAAAAACTGTAACTTCAAACGATAATAGCACTACACAAGATGAAATAGTAACTACAGATATATCAAATAATAAAGCAGATAATGTAATCTTAACTGCTGATGCCTCTAGTAGTTATTACTTTAATGCATCTGTAACTGATGATGATGGAACTGGATCAAGTGATAGTCCATGGAAAACAATAACACAAGATAGAATAAACACTATAACCAACGGTTCAACAGCATACATCGCTAACGGAGTATATGTAGTAAATAATATCACAATCAGCAATGACCTAACTATTATAGGTGAATCAACAGATAATACAATAATATCTGGTAATTACTCAGGAAACAGAATATTCC
>CAYNSJ010000067.1:0-12181 GCA_964399835.1 uncultured Methanobacteriaceae archaeon
CAATAAAACAAAACACATAAAAAAAAACTCACATTCCAACCCCTAGAAAAAAAAACAAAATAAATCAACCAAAAAAAAAGAATTAACAAAAAATAAAAAAATAAAATTATGAGTCAGCCTCAAATTAAAATTCTTTTTTGGAAAATAATAATTTAAATTAGGTTAGGTAATAACTATTTTTATTATAGTATAACATCTATTTTATTAATTAGAAAAATTAAATAAAAATAATATAATAAACTAAAAAGCGAGATTAATCATGATTATTGTTACAACACCTTTAATTGAAGGGAAAAAAATTGTTAAATATTTTGGTATAGTTACTGGAGAAGGATTACTGGGAGCTAATGTTTATAAAGATATATTCTCAGGAGTTCGTGATGTTGTTGGTGGAAGAACATCTACATATGAAGAAGAAATTAAAAAGACACGGGAAGTAGCTGTTAAAAGTATGGAAGAAAAAGCAGAAGAATTAGGTGCTAATGCTATTTTAAATGTGAGAATTAAATACAGTAACTTGGGTGGTACAATGGGTAATACTATTTTAGTAAGTACTAGTGGTACTGCAGTATTATTTGAAGAATAATTTTTAAAAAAAGAAAATAAAGGAGTTTAATCTATATATGCTTTTTCTAATAATTGTATAATATTAAGAACAGGTGCATTAACTCCTTCTTTATTTAGTTCATCTTGTATATTGTATTCACAAAATGGACATATAGTAATAACATAATCTACATCTAATTCTTTTATTTCGTCTACACGATCTTTTGCTAAACTTTCAGCAATATGAGGTATTCCAGATCTTACTCCACCACCAGCTCCACAACAGGTATCTGCATGTTCCATTTCTATGAATTCAACACCATTCATATTATTTAGTATTTTACGTGGTTGTTCTGTTATGCCCTGTCCACGTGCTAAGTGACATGGATCATGATATGTAACTTTAAGATCTAATTTTTTCATATCTTCAGGATTTAATTTATCTACTAAAAATTCTGTTATATCCATTACATTAAGATTTACACCATATTCTGGGTAATCATTCTTAAGTGTAGAACCACATCCAGCACATACTGTTAATATTATATCATAATCTTTAAATGTTTCATAGTTCTTTTTAACTAATTCAGGTATTACATCTGTTTGACCTGTTCTAAGTAGCGGTGATCCACAGCATACTTGTGTATCTGGTATATCTACTTCATAACCTAGTTTTTCAAGTATTTTTATTAAACTTGCACCAATATTTGGTAGTTTATAATCAATCATACAACCAGTGAAAAATGCAATTTTAGGTTTTTTATCGAATTTTTTATTTTCATTAAATGCTTTTATTAAACCTTCTGGATATTTTTCATCTCCTGGTTCTACACTTCGACCAGTATCTCTGACCATTTCTCTTATTTTTTTGTGTGCAGGTAATGGTCCTAATTTTTCTTTGAATATTTGTTCTCTGAGTTTTTCTATTGCATTTCCATAAATGTTTATCTCTTTTGGACAAGTTTTTCCACATTCACCACAGGAGGTACAACAGTATAAACCAGATTCTATACTTTCTTCACCTCGTGATTCATCATCTCTTGGGTCAAAGGTTATATTTGAGATATTTCTCATATAATAAGGTCCGACAAAGTTACTTGTCTTTTTTATTACGGGGCATACAGATAAACAGGAGTAACATTCTATACAACTTCTTAATTTATCTGCTTTAGCATATTCTTCAGGATGTATTATATCAGGTTCAACTTTTTTAATTCCACAATCTTCAGATCCTAAATATAGATTTAATTTTCTAGTTTTTTCATCTAAATGTGTTCTATCTACTATTAAATCTTTTAATACCATAAAGTCTAATGGTTCTAATAAATCATTATCTTCTATTTCTGCTTTACATGCAAGTTTTGGTTTTCCATTAATTTTTATTGCACAGGATCCACATTGTCCTGCTCTGCATGAATACCGATATGCTATATTAGCATCATAGTTATCATTAATTTGTTTTAATGCATCTAATACTTTCATTTTTTCTGATGCTTCAATATCATATGATTCAGTATAATGTTTATCTGTTTCTGGATCATATCTTTTTATATTAACTGTAATCATATATTATCCTCTCAATAATAAGTACCTAAAATAGTAAGCCTTTTTTTTATAAGCTCTTCTTTTTGTATTTATGTAATATATATTATTACTAAATTTTTATATTATTCCAATTTTTTATTATTTGTATCTATTATTATATTAGTTTAAATGTATTAATTAATTTAATTATTAATTTTGTCAAATTTTTTCTTTTAAGGGTCATAAATAAATAATATGTTTTATAAATATTTTATATAGTGTAAGATTGTAATTATTAATAATTACTATTTATTTTTATTAACTATTTTTTAGAATAACTTTTAGAAAAGGGAGCTTAAAATGATAATGAGAGGAAGATTAATATGAATCTACAGGATTTATTAATGCCTGAAAAAGATAAAAAATTATTCATGCTAGGAAATGAAGCAGCTGTAAGGGGAGTACTAGAATCTGGTATGTCTTTAGCAGCAACATATCCAGGAACACCTTCATCAGAGATAGGTGATATATTATATAAAATAGCTTTAGATGCAAATGTATACTTTGAATTCTCTTCAAATGAGAAAGTAGCAATAGAAGTAGCAGCATCTGCTGCTAGTAGTGGATTAAGATCTTTTTCATTTATGAAACATGTAGGGGTTAATGTAGCTGCAGATTCTTTAATGACAACAGCATACATAGGAGTCGAAGGTAGTTTTCTTATACTTGTAGCAGATGATCCTTCAACATTCTCATCACAAAATGAACAAGATACAAGACACTTTGCTAGACAATCAAATATACCTTTATTTGAACCATCAAATCCACAAGAAATTAAAGATATGATACATTATGCCTATGATATATCTGATCAATATAATATACCAGTTATTGTACGTACAACAACAAGAGTATCTCATATGAGAGGAATTGTAACAACTGATGAATATCATAAAAATGAAAAAACAACTGGTTGCTATGAAAATATTGGTCAACATGTACCAGTACCTGAAGCTGCACGTACTTTCCATAATAATTTAGTAGAAAAAATAAATCAATTAAGAAAAGTATCTAGTGAAAGTCCATTAAATAAAATATATAACAATGATGGAGAAATAGGAATTATAACTTCTGGTGGAGCATACAATTATGTTTGTGATGTTGCAAAACAGTATGGTATTAAAATTAATATCTTAAAACTTGGTTTTTCACATCCATTCCCTGAAGATTTAGTTAAACAATTCTTAGAGGACAATAAAGAAGTATTGGTTGTTGAAGAAGTAGATCCATTAAATGAAATGGAAACTTTAGCAATTGTTGGAAAATATAATCTTAATACAAAAGTTCATGGTAAGAAAGATGGAACATTACCTGAAACTTTAGAATATAGTCCGGATATAGTTTTAGATGGAATTAAAAAATTAGTATCTGTAGAAACTGAGAAAATATCAGTTAATGAAGATACAAAAATACCATTACCTGCAAGACCTGCAACATTATGTTCTGGATGTCCTCATAGAGGAGCATATTATGCAGCTAGACAAGCTATAAATGACATGCATTTAGATGTAGAAAGTATACATCCTTCTGATATAGGCTGTTATACATTAGGTATTGCACCTCCATATAAAATGGCAAATTATTTATTATCAATGGGTGCTAGTGTTGGAGCTAGTTGTGGATTTAGTAAAGCAACTGAAGATCAACCTATTATAAGTTATATTGGTGATTCTACATTTTTCCATGCAGGAATACCTCCTCTTATAAATGCAGTACATAATAAAGATAAATTTACCTTAGTAATATTAGATAATAGAATAACTGCAATGACTGGTGGTCAAACTAATCCCGGAATACCTTTAGATGGTATGGGACAAGAAGCTCCAGCAATATCAATTGAAAAGATAGTAAAAGCAATAGGGGTAAATTTTGTAAAAACTATTAATCCTTTAGAAACTGATGAAATGATTAATATATACAAAGATGCATTGGATTATGATGGTGTTTCTGTTATAATTTCTAAATATCCATGTAACTTAATTAATAAAAAAGCTATACGTGAACGAAAATACAAAATAATAGTAGATCAGGATACATGTATTCATTGTCAAAAATGTGTAAATGAATTAGCTTGTCCTAGTATGAATGATATTGATGGTAAAATTGTGATAGATACTGACTGTAATAAATGTGGTGTATGTACACAAGTATGTCCAGTTAATGCAATACAAAAACAGGAGTAGATAAAGTGTCAAACAATACATATAATATATATATTTGTGGTATAGGTGGACAAGGAATTATAAAAACATCTATTGTAATTGGTGAAACTGCTCTTAAAGAGGATATGAATGTAGTTATGAGTGAAATACATGGAATGTCACAAAGAGGTGGAGTAGTATCTACAGAGCTACGATTAGGTGAAGCAAAAAGTCCCATAATTGAAAATGGTGGAGCTGATTTAGTACTAGCTTTTGAACCAGTTGAAGCAATAAGAGCATTAAATAAAACTAATAAAGACACTATTATGGTTGTTAATAAATCCATAGTACTACCATCAACAATAAATCAACAAGATATTGATTATCCAAATGTAGATGATATCATCTCCGAATTAGATTCAAAATTAGCTGAAGTTTATAGTATGGATGCAAATAAAATTGCAATGGATGCAGGTCATCCTTTATCTATGAATATGGCAATGTTAGGTGGAGCTTCTGGAGTATCTACATTTCCATTAGATGTATCTAAAATTATTGATACTATGGAAGAAAGCCTTCCAGAAAAATCAATCTCAATAAATAAAAAAGCATTTAATGATGGGTATAATATTTGTAAATAATGTTTTGTAAAAAAAGTAAAAATTTAAAGGTTGTAAGTTTAGATAGAATAAATTTCACTATCAGATATGATAGGTGCATTACCTTCTTCTAATACTTTTATACCTTTTTCCATATTTTCTAATCTTAATAAAACAATTGCACGATCTTTTTGTTGTTCAACAAAAGCATATAAATATTCTAAATTAATCTTATTTTCATCAAGAAGTCTTAAAATTTTATTTAATCCCCCAGGATTATCGTCAATTGCAACAGCAACAACTTCTGTTATTTTAACAATGAAATTATTTTCTTCTAACTGTTTTTTAACTTTATCTGGATCAGTAACTATAATTCTTAAGATACCAAATTCGGAGGTATCTGCAATAGATAATGCTCTTATATTAATTCCTAAGTTTTCTATAATATCTAATGTATTTAACATCCGTCCTTCTTTATTTTCAAGAAAAATAGATAATTGTTTCACAGTATTCATACATACACCTTTATTCTTCTCTTTTATCAATTACTCTAACAGCTTTACCTGAATCTACTCTATCAATAGTTTTAGGTTCTACTAATGTAATATTAACTCTTAAACCAATTTCATCATGAATAGCTTCAGCTATTTTATCACGTGTACCTACAAGTTCTTTTACATTATCAAAGAATAAATTAGGTGAAGCTTCAACTTTAATTTCAATTTGATCTAATATATCTGGTCTTGTAAGAATAATTTGATAATGAGGTTCTACACCTTCAATAGATAATAATGCTTTTTCAATTTGTGAGGGGAATACACTTACACCTTTAATTTTAAGCATATCATCAGTTCTACCAGTAATACGTTTCATTTTAACTAGTGTTCTACCACATCCACATTTCCCATGAGTAATACTTGTTACATCATGAGTACGGAATCTTATTAATGGCATTCCTACACGAGTTAAAGCAGTGAGTACTAGTTCTCCAGTTGTTCCATCAGGAACTTGTTTTAATGTTTTACTATCAACTACTTCTGGATAGAAATGATCTTCAAAAATATGTAAACCATCTTGCTGATTACATTCTAATGCAATACCTGGACCCATAACTTCTGTTAATCCATAAATATTATAAGCTGGAACTTTGAATTTTTTCTCAATTTGTTGTCTCATTTCTTCTGTCCATGCTTCAGATCCAAAACCGATACATTTAAGATTCATATCTTCTGGTTTTAAACCCATTTCATTTATAACTTCAGCTATATGTAATCCATAAGATGGTGTAAAAATAAGCATAGTTGATTTAAAATCTCTCATAATTTCAATTTGTCTTTGAGTTTGACCAGTTGAAATAGGTATTACTGTAGCACCAACTTTTTGTCCACCATAGTGAACTCCAAAACCACCAGTAAATAATCCATAACCATGAGTATTTTGAATAATATCTTCATCTGTGATACCAGCCATAGTTAATCCTCTAGCCATTACTTCTCCCCAAATATCTAAATCTTCTTTAGTATATCCAGAAACAGTAGGTTTACCAGTAGTACCACTTGAAGTATGTATTTCAACAATATCTTTTTGTGGAACAGCAAATAATCCAAATGGATATGATGCTCTTAAATCTGTTTTTGTTGTAAAAGGTAACTTTTCAATATCTTCAAGTGTTTGTATATCTTCAGGATACACTTCTTCTTTAGTGTATCTTTCATGATAATAGGGTACTTCATTATATGCTCGTGTCACAACTTCTTGCAGTCGTTTCAATTGTAATTCTTTCATATCATCAAGTGACATGCATTCTTTTTCTTCATCCCATATCATTATTAATTAACTTCCTTATAATTTATTAAAATAATATATATAATTTATTAGTAATTAATTTTATTACAATAATTAAAAAATATCAGAAAGTTTTAAACAAAAGTAGTATGTATTTTTATAGTTTATTAAAACTTAAAAAGATTAAAAAGAAAAAAAATTAAGATAATAATTTTAGAATGGTAATGATATGTATCTTGTTACACCACTACATTTATACCAGTTATTTACTACTCCAAAATTATTTCTCTTACTTGTTAAATCACAGGTATACCATTTTCCATTTACATGTACTTCTGCCCATACGTGTCCTACGACTAGTCCACTATTGAATGTACAAGATTTTGCATGTACATATCTAGCAGGTATTCCTGATGCTCTCATTACAGATATAATTAAATGGGACATATCTACACAATTACCATATCCTCTACTTAATGTACCTACTGCACCATATCTTGTATTTGAATAAAATTTGTATGATGTAGTTTTCTTTAAATAATTAAATACTGTTACAGCTTTATCATAGCTTGAAGTATCTTTAGAAGTAATTTTATTAGATACTGATTCTATTTTGTCATTATTTACTTCACAATTCTTTGTAGGTTTTAAATATTTTTCATATTCTGAAGGTACATCCGGATTCTTTTTATCTGATTTGAGAAGTAATGTTCCTTCTGATCGACATGAGTTATAGGAATTTGTAGTACCAAATACCATATTTATTGTATATTGATCATAGTTCATATTTGATGGTAAGATATAATTTAGTAAAGCTACACCATTTATTAATCTTGTAGTACCAATGGTCTTTCCATTTATCTTAAAGGCTACTTTACCTTCTCTTACAAATTCACCTGTTACACTCCTTATAACTGCTCTTAAAGTTATATGTCCACCAGGTTTATTTTTTATAGGACTTATATGACTTATGGTATCCTTTTTTGTTTTTGTTGCGGTCTTTAATTGTTTGTTGTTAGAAGTTGTATTATCTGTATAGTTTTTATATATTGAGTTACTAGGTGTATTTTTAATATTTGTTATGTTATCATTTTTATTATTCGTATTTGGATTATTTATAGAGTTATCTGTATTTTTATTTTGAATTGTATTATTTTTTGTTATATCATTATTTTCTGATTCTATTTGTTTTTTTGTCTGTGAGCTTGTCGTGATAATATTATTCGTATTTTGTGTTGATATATCTGAATTTTTATTTATATTATTTGTATTGGTTGGATTATCATTTGTTATAGTTGGTTCTATAGTTTTTTGATTATTATTTATATTATTAATTTCTGAATTAGTTATGTTATTATCTTCTGTTGCTGCTACTGCAGTTACAAAAAGAAAGGTTACTGAAATAAGAAGAATTATTCCAAAATAACGCTTAATAATATGACCCCCTTGTTTTTAGAAATTATTTTTAAATTTATTTCTAAAATATGTTGTCTATTTTTTTGATATTTTGTTGCATTATTTATATTTTATTTTTTTTTGTTGAAAATTTAAAAAAACAACTAGTACTACTTTTTCCTTCTTAACCTTTATAAATCTTTTCTTTTAATTTAAAGAAGTATTTAGGGTTATTATTAATATAAAAACATTATTGATTGTTATCTTACTATTTTAGTAATATTATGATGTATGGTATATAGTACTGTTTTAAGAATTAGTGTTGTTTTAATAGAACTTATCTAACTATAAGTTTTTAATAAAAATTGTATATATTTGTTGTTAAAATCTCTTAAAATAGTTATATTTATGTCTTATAAGTGGAATAATTTTATAACTTGGCTTCTTTCTGAGTAAACAGTACATTTAATTTATTTTCTAATTTAGTAATATCATTGTTGTAAAATCTATTATTTGTAAATGTATTGAAAAATATTAATTTTAAGTAAAAAATTTCATTAAGAAAAAAAGTTATCATAATAATTTAAAAAAATAAAAAAAATAAGAGATTGTTTAAGTATTAGAAGGGTAAAGTAATATATCTTGTTACTCCACTACATTTATACCAGTTATTTACTACTCCAAAAGTATTCTTACTACTTGTTAAATCACAAGTATACCATGCTCCGTTTACATAAACTTCTGCCCATACGTGTCCTACGACTAGTCCACTATTGAATGTACAAGATGTTGCATGTACGTATCGAGCTGGTATTCCTGCTGCACGCATTACAGCAATAAGTAAATGTGATAAATCAACACAATTACCTGATTTACGAGTCCATGTTCCTACTGCACCATATAATGTATTTGAATAGTAGGAATAACTTGTAGCATCATTTAAATAATTAAATATTGCCACTGCTTTATCATATGCACTTGTATAATTTGCAAATTTATTAGCTATACTTTGAATAGTTGCACTATTTACTTGACAATTGGTTGTTGCTACTAAATATTTTTCATAGCCTGATGGTACAGTACTAGAAGCACTTATTTTTAAAGTACCTGTTCCAGAACATGAATTATAAATTTTAGTTTCACCATAAACAACTGTGATAGTGTATGTACCAGCCTTCCATGTTGAAGGTATGGTATAATTTAATGTTGCTACTCCATTTGTTATATAAGCAGTACCTATGGTTGTTCCATTTATTTTAAATGCGACTTTACCACTTTTTACAAATGCACCAGTAGTAGTCTTAATTACTGCCCGTAATGTTATAGTACTATTAGTAGTTCCAGATATTGCTGTTACATGAGCTACAGTACTATATTGTTCTACACTTAAAGTACCATAACCGGTTGAACTACTTAAATTATCAGTTCCACTATAAATAACTTGTACCGTATAATTTTTTGCTAATAATGCAGGTACTGTATATGTTATTGTAGCTTTTCCATTAGTTACATTAGCATGAGCTATTGTAATTCCATTAATTTTAAATGCAACATAACCTGAGTTAACATAATTACCATCACTATCTGCAACTGTGGCAACTATGGTATATTTCTCATAGGAATGTAATGTTACACTATTAACGGTTATTTTTGTGTTTAGGGTTGTTGTTTTTGTTGCTGTTTTATAAGTTGTGACAGTTGTTGTGTTATTAGTACTTGCTGATACTGAACTTGAATTTGTCACAGCTATATTTGATGATGTTGTGTTACTATTTGTATTACTTGTTGTGTTACTATTTGTACTGCTTGTTGTGTTACTATTTGTACTGCTTGTTGTGTTACTATTTGTACTAGTTTTAGCACTAGATGATGTGTTGCTATTTACATCTGTTGAAGTACTTGTTGTTTGGTTATTTGAGCTTGTAGTTGGTGTTGTAACTTCATTAGTGTCCGTTGTTGTGGCTGTTACTTGGCCTGTTGTTGTGGCAGAATTTACATTTGAACTATCTGATGTAGATGTTGTTGAGCTACTACTTGAATTATCACTACTTGAAGAAGTTTCTGCTACAGTATCACTTACTGTTTGTGTACTTGCTGTGATTGATGATGAATCACTTGTACTTGTTGTATTTGTAGCTGCAACTACAGCACTTGCTGAAATTAGAATTACTGAAATTAATAGAATTATTCCAAAATAATGCTTAATCGTTTGACCTCCTTTATTTTAGAAATAATTTTGTTATTTAAATTTCTAAGAATCAATGTATTATTTTAAATTATATTTTAGTAATTGTATTTTTTTTCTTTTATAGACTTCAATAATTACTCTTTAAAATTAAAAAAAAACAACATTTATAATTTGCAATGTTGCGTCAACTCTAAAAAAAATCAATTAATACTACTTTAGTCACTAATCTTTTATAAAGGTATCCTTTTAATTATTCTTATTTAATGTCTTTTTATCATTTATGAAATGATTAATACTTTTTTTCTATTGTATATTGTAAAATTGGCTCTTATTATAGAATAAGACAATATTATTGCTTTTTATTGAAGAATTAACATATATACATATTTTCATATTATCTATATAATAATATTATCTATGATTAAGAAAATATATTAAAACGCATATATTAAAATTTAATTCTAATAAATGATATAATTAATAATTAAAAATAAGGAACAATAACTTCCTTTGGATTGAAATAATTTGAATTAATAATTTTTTAAAAATTAGTGATTTTTATAATAAGAACTAAAAATTAAATTAAAATAAGTAAAAAGGATAAAATAATTAATTAGTATAAATGAACTAATAAATAGAGGTTTTATATATTTGAAAATTCGACCATTTATTAATAAAAAAGAAAGATTTACTTCTTGGGATAAGATACTATCTAAATCAGATACTTCTATTAAAGTAAAAAGTATTATAACAGGTAAAGTAAAACTTCAAATGCATGGTACAATAAATGTAAACTATTCTAAAATAAGTGATGTACCTGATGTATCATTTTATGTACCTGTAATATCAAATATTATTTATCATGAAAATTATGGATACTATTTAATTGATGCAGGTTTAGATAAATCTTATTATAATAATATATATGGTGTGTGTAAAGGTACTTTATTAAATGAGTATGGTTCAAAATTTGTACAAGAAAAACATCAAAATGTTTCATATTACCTTGAGAAAGAGAATATAAAGTTGAAGGGTATATTTTTAACTCATACTCATGTAGATCATATATCTGGAATTAAAGATTTATCAGATAATGTACCTATTTATTTATCTAATAAAGAAAAAAGTATGGATATAAAACCATTTTATTATGCAGATTATTTTAAAAATAAAAAATATTTAAATATATTTGATATGGAAAATACAATTGATACTCCTATATTAGGTAAATGTATTGATATTTTTAATGATCAATCAGTTTATGCCATAAGTACACCAGGTCATACTTCAGGACACATATCTTATTTAATAAATGGTTCTGAAAAATATTTATTTACAGGAGATGCCTGTTTTACACGTCATGGTATAAAATATGCTATAGCATCCTCTGATTATACATGGAATATAAAACTTGCACAAAAATCATTAGAAAAAATATTAAAATTTACTAAAAAATATAATAATATTAATTTAGTATTAGGTCATAGTTTATAAAGGAGAATTATTATGAGTGATGAAAAAATTAGTAATGAAAAAATTAAGATTAGTTATGAAGATATTGAACCGTATGAATCATTATTAGCTAAAGCACCTGCTTTTGCTTTAAAAGGTATGATTAAACGAGAAACAAATGTTGTAAGCAAATTTAAATCACAAGTAGTATCTAGATTACCTGCTTTAACACCTGAAAATGAAGCTAAGTTAGATGCAATACTTAATACTCCTGAATCAGAATTACAAGAGTTTATGAAAGAAGCATACCAAAAATCTGGAAAAAAACAATATAAATTATTAGCTGATCCTAAAGCAGAAAATTTTATAAGAAAAAATTTAGAAGAAGTAAGAAAAATTATGGATAATGAATTAAATTAATTTTTTTTATTTATATTGAGTGTTCGCCAAAATTTGTTTTTTATTTTATGGTTATTGTGAATTTTGTGTCG
>CAYNSJ010000068.1:0-12142 GCA_964399835.1 uncultured Methanobacteriaceae archaeon
TTTATGATGAATGGTATCAATCATTTATAATAAAAGTTAGGTAATTGACTATAATAGAAATATAATAGAAAATATAAAATCAGATAAGTAAGTTACAAAGAAATTTTGATAATAGAAGTATTTTTAATAATTATATAATAAGAATAAACATGTGAAAAAGTATAATTAATTTCTCTAAAGAAAATACTTTTATTTTCATTCTTATCTATTTTCATCACCATTATTATTTAACTAAAACTCTTTTTTTAATATAATTAAATAATCAAATCTTACTTAGTTCATAAATAAATTCATAAACAACGATAAAACTACACTAACCACAACAACAAAAGGTATTATAATAACATTTTAGTTATATTATATGATTTATCATTATTTTAAAAAGTAAAAAAGAATACATATAACTAACATAAATTAGTATAACTAATTGAAATATTTTAGTAAGGAGAAATAATTAACATGGAATTAATAGATATAGGATTAAATTTAATGCATAAATCATATAATAAAGATAGAATTGAAGTCATTGAAAATGCTAAAAAAGTAGGTGTTACTAAATCAATAATAACTGGTTCTGATATCAAATCAAGTAAACAAGCAGCTGAATATACAAAAAATTATCCAGATACATTATATTCTACCTGTGGAGTACATCCTCATGATGCAAAAACATGTGATGATAATACAATAAATACTTTACGTACTCTTGCAAAAGAAGATAATGTGGTTGCTATTGGTGAATGTGGTCTTGATTACAATAGAAATTATTCTCCACAAAAAGTACAGAGAAGATGGTTTGAAGAGCAGTTAATACTTGCTGAAGAATTGGACATGCCTGTTTTTTTACATGACAGAGAATCATATAAAGATTTTTCTAAAATATTGAAAAAACATCAAGATATACCTGAAAAATCAGTTGTTCATTGTTTTACAGGTACTAAAGAGGAAGTAGAAGATTATTTATCATTAGGTTGTTATATTGGAATAACAGGATGGGTTTGTGATGAAAGACGTGGTGATCAACTACGTGAAGCAATAAAAGTTATACCAATAGAAAAACTCATGATTGAAACAGATGGTCCTTTTCTAATTCCAAGAGATTTACCTAAAAAACCAAAACAAACTAGAAATGAACCTAAATATTTACCACATATCTTAAATAGAATTGCTAATGAAATCAATGTACCTAAAGAAGAATTAGCATCTCAAGTTACTAAAAATACAAAAGATTTCTTTAATTTATAAGTATTTAAAAAATAAGTAAGTATTTTAAATTTTAATATTTTTTTTTATATTTATTAAGAAGATTTTTATTTAATAAATAATATTTAAATTGGATTTATCATTTAATGTGATAAAAACCATGCAACTACAAAAGCAATAATAATAACTGTTAAAGTACAAAGTATGAATCTTTTCAAAGCAGGATTAAAATTAGAATATTCCTCATCACTTGAATAATATTTATAGTATTCTTCTTTAGTCTTGGGTTTTTTAGATGGTTTTCTTTTAAACATATTATCATATTCCTATTTTAGACTTTTTTTTGTAAATTAGGTAATAAAATATTTATAGTTGTATTTGATCTATTTTAATATTAAATTATTATAAAATGTCCTTTAATATATTATCTAATTGAACCTAATTTATATATTTTGTTATGAATAATATTCTTTTCATTTTTAAAATGGATTCATTTAACTATTTAGTATAAATATTATTTTTTTAAAAAAAATATAGAAGAAAAAGGTTATTAATTATTTACTACTTTATTATTTGATTCTTGTTTTTTAAGTGCTGTTGCTTGTTTTATTTTCTTTCTTTCTTTTAATTGAATTAGTGTTATTGATGCAGGTATAATAATTAACAATATATTTGTAAAGAATGTATGTTGTTCATATATTACAAATTGTGGTATGTATATTAATATTGCAAGTGTTATTAAACTAATTGCAGCTAGTTTTAGATTTTTTTTAGAATACAATGCTAGTAATATGTATATTATACCTAACACTATTGATCCTGAAATAGATCCTACTAAGTATAGTTCTCTAAATGGTGTATATATTAATTGAGTTAAAGGAGATATTATACATAATATTCCTGCTAATATAGTTGATATAATTATATAATTGTCTTTTTTATCAAATTTATATAATTTGGTAATTCCATGTACTCCTGCTAATATAATAAGGATAGCACCATATAATCCTAATCCTACTGAAACTCCAATTAATTTCTTTAATATGAATCCAAGCATACCTACAATAATTAACATTATACTCATATTCTTTTGATTAAGTGGATAAATTTCAGATCCAAAGAATGCATATATTATTAATAATATGTACAATATTGATGTTGGACTTGTAATTCCCTGTTTTAATATGTACACAGAATTAATCCATGCAATAATCATGACAGCACCACCCATTTTACTAAGTCTTGTTACATAGTTATATTTACTATATGCAAAAGAACCTGCAAATACTGCTGTAGATGCTGCTACTAATGATAATGAGTCATGAGAACCTAATAACGTTTTAATGAGCATAAATATTAAAGCATCAGCTATTAATATTGTACCTGCTATTTTAATATTTTTTTTCGTATACATTATAGAAATTATAAGTGTTATAAGAAAACCCAAATATAGTATTGATTTAATTGAAAATGAACTAAATGAGTTTGACATAGTATGAAAAAAACCTATTATAGCAAGAAAACAAACAATAACTGCTAAATCAACAAATACTTTATTTCTATCTAAAATCATATTATTTTTTCCTTATATGTAATAAACAATATATAATATTTATTTTATATAATTAAATTATTTTTCTTTATATATTAAAATTTGAAATCATTTAAAATGATCTTTTAAGTAAAAATAAGAATGGAAACTCTTTTAAAAATTTAGTTTAATAATATATAATTCTAATATGGATCAATATTCTTTTTTTATTTAAATTGAGTATATTATTAGTATTCTAAAAATTTAGAAAGAATAATCAACTATTATAATAGCTTCTAATTAAATTTAATTAATTATTTTGAGTATTTGTAGTAAATAATTATTTTAAAAAGAATCTTTTTTATATTGGTTGTCTGAATAATTTATTTGTAAAAAAAGAGAATTATATCAGGTTAACATTAAACCTGATAATATAAAAGTTTACATGTTTTAGGTTATCTTGTTGTGTTTACTTCTATTTGAGGATAATACTCATGGTCATAAACAGCGGTTATTTTTAAGGTTCCTTCTGATAACTCTTTAGGTAATGTGTAATTAAGTTTTGCTATTCCATTTATAACATTAACTTTTTGTGTTACTTCATTTGAGTTAGTTATAGCTTTTCCTTTTAGTTTAAATAACATATTTCCACCATCAATCAATTCTCCTTTAGAATTGTATACTGTTGCAGTAACAGTTACTTTATCAGCAGGTTTTGATTTAGTACTTGTAACTATCTCAATTTTTGGATAGTCTTTTACTATTAATTTGGTGGTTTCTGTAGTTTTGTTATAAATATTTGATCCAGCATATACTGCTTTTATTGTGTAAGTTCCAGGTTTTAATAATATTTTATAACAATATTCAGATATGCCTTTTATTACATTAGCTGATCCTATATATGTGTCATCTAAATAATAATCTACTAAACCGTCATTTATTAAATTTCCACTTATATCGGATATAAATCCATATATTTTAATTATTTCATTGTAACCACCTTTTATAGATGGTAATTTAAGTGTTACATTTGTTGTACTTGTTGTGTTAAATTTTGTTTTAGCACTATTATTAGTATAAACTTCATTTGTATAATATACAATTGTCATGTCTATCTCTCCAGAATTTGAATATATAATTAAATTTTAAATTTTTATATGATTTTTGTTAATTTTATTTAGTTATAATATAATTCCTGAAGTTTCATCCGTACAATATGAGAAAAAATAATATTTTTCTTATATAATTAATTATTTAATTAATTTACTCAATTTAAGAAAACTTATTCTTGAGTAGTACCAGATGAAACAGTATCATATAATTTTACGTCACATTCTGGAATAGTGCCAGTTGTACTGGTCTTGGTTGTATTAAATTTATTGTATTGTTGATAAGTTATGCTTATTGCATTACTTGTAATAATATATGTAACTATATTCGGTATGTGTTTAGATGAGTTACTTAAAGTAGTAGGTTCATTATTTTGTGAAAATGAACTACTATATGTACCATATCTAGCTAAACTAGATGAAATATTATTTAAATTATCTTCATCTGAATTATTATCTATCGTAATATAAACTATTTTAACTGATTGACTTGTATATTTAGCCTCTTTTTCATTTGATCTATAGTTATTATCATTTCCTGATTTAATATTTAGTGATCTGATAATATCTTTATCAATATATACAAATACTCTGTTAGATTCATCATTCACAAATATATTATTATCAATAGCTAATCTATTATAATTAACTATATCTTTGTTATTTGTTGTAGTATTTTTGAATATAGAGTTTATAATACTATTATTACTAGAATTATGTTCTGTTTCATCTGAATTATTAGAATTATTATCTTTTGATGTATTATTCAAGTTTGTTAATTGAATATTATTTAAAGATAAAACTCTAATTTGACTAGTTATATTATTATTTATAGTAATAGCATTTTTAATAATGTAAATAGATTTATTTTCAGATATTAAAATTAAAATATCTTTGGAAGTATTTACATCACTTGTTTGTATAATAAAAGAATTTTGCGTTGTGTTTAATGAATTAATTGTTTTATTATATATAGTTAAAGTGTTTGGGTTGACACCATCTTTTATTATAACATTATCTTGATTAATATCTTTACTTGTATTTACTGATAATTTCACTGAAATATTAGAGTTTGTAGTGGAGGCTATTTGATTATCACTACTAGTATATTGTGAAGTTAATTGAATATCTTCTCCACTATTAGTATCAGAGCTAGTATTATCTGAACTATATGACATTGATTTTAAAGCTATTGTGAGTGTTTTATTTGTATTTTCTGATGAATAATCATTGTTTAAATTAGAAACTTCTTGTGAACATACTTGTATTTTTGAATTAGAATCGGTAGAATTTACATTGGTTTCTGATGGATTATCTGAATTTACTGTGTTTTCTGATTTTGAAGTATTATCTACTTTAACATTATTATTGGAATTTGTAACTTCTTTATTTGAATTATTGAGTTTAACTGCTTGTTCTGATTCAGTTTCTTTTACAATGTTATTATTGACATTTGAATTTTCAATAGATTTATCTTCTTTTGAAATAATATGTGTAGTACTAGGTACATTCTGTATATCTTGATTTGATGTATTGATTGATGAATTTAATGTGGTTGTTGTATTGTCTGTTGTTGCAGATACTGCTGCAATACTAAATAATAGTATTAGTAGTGTTGTAAAAAGAAGAACTTCTTTTTTATTTACTTTCGTGATTTCTCCTCCTTTTTGTTTATTAATTAAAAATGTTATTAATTATAGAATATTATCTTTTAGATATATATTCTAAGACACAAGTTATTCATGCCTAATTAATATTTATTTTTTTAAACTTATAAATATTTCATTCTTTATAAAAATGCTCAAAGAATTAAAGATTATAAAAATGATGAATATGCAAATCAATTGGAGTCATAGATCCAGTTTTAGGGGATGTATGTTCTTTGTAAAAGAGTATTATGATTATTATAAAACTATTAGAGGCTATCCTTAATGTTTTTTAAACTCAAATAATAAAGGGGATATTATTTTTTCACTTTTCTTTATGAATATGCCTATTTTATAATATGGTGATGAAGTATGCTTTCCTGTTTTAATGATTCATGGTGAAAATGCATATTCTTGTTATTTCAGTAAAGATGCATTTGAAAAATTAATTGGTGATATTAAAGAACTAATGATTATTCCAAATACTGTTCATATGGATTTATATGATAAATTAGATAATAATTCCTTGATAAAAAAGAACAATTATTTAAAGATAATTTAGAATAAAAAATATATATTTTATTTTTTTCTAAATCTTATCCTAGTCATGTTGCATTTTATAAAGATCTTACCCGTCTTTGACATAGTATGTATAATGTATGAAATATAAAATATATTAGTTTAAAAAGTTAAGTTTTTTATTAGTTTAGGAAACAAAAAAAGATACTGGAAAAAAACTAGATTATTTTGAACAAAACGGAGTTAAATTTTTAATTCCCACCAGATAACAAGTAATCAAATTCAAAACAAAGAAAACAAACCATTCGGAAAATTACAATTTTAATACAATCCCAAAAACAACATATGCACTTTTAAAAAATTAAAAAAACTAAATTTAATTATTTTAGTGAGATATTTGGTATAAAATAATAAAAATAAGATAATTAATATTTTATTAATAATAAAAGGGATTAAAATAGAGTATTATTAATACTCTTACCCTTTTATTTATTCTTTAACAGTTATACTGTTAATTGTATTTGTTGTTTTAGATGGAATTAAAACGTTATTTGTTGTTAATCTATTTTTAATAAATGAATAATTCTCATTAGTTACACTTATCTTATTAATGTTTAATACTGATGTTTTAGGTGTAACTGTTTTTTTAGTTATGTTTAATTTTGTTGATGCTTGTGATGGGTTGAATTTTGTTTCTGTTCCACTATATACTACGCTCAAGGTTAAATTATCTTTTGCCCATGATGAAGGTACTTTGTATATGAGTTTTGCTGTTCCATTTATTACAGTTTTAAGTATTGCCTCTCCAGTTGAGTTTTTGATGGATTGTCCATTGATTTTAAATGTTACTTTTCCACCAGTTACAGAGTTACCATACTTATCAACTACATTAGCTTTTAATGTTACAGTATCGTTAACTTTTGCTGTTATTGATTGTACTGTAGTAGTTGTATCTATTTTTGTCCAGTTAAGATCTGTTCCATTTCGTGAAGAGAGATATCCATATCTTTCTCCAGTTACTAATGCTATTTTTTTGAAGATTGTGGTTTCATTGAATGTTGTTGTGAGATTTAAATTTATTTGTCCATTAGTTACATAGAATATAGTTCCATTTGTTGCGTTTCTTATTGTTAATCCATTAACTTTTACAGATATTTTATTTGTTGCATTTGGATTTTGGTTGTTTTTATCAAATATAGTTGCATTTATTATTAGATTGTTTCTGTCTTGTTGTGCATTATTTATTGTTATATTTGTTTTTATTTTGTTTATAATCTGTGAAGTATTTGCTTCTAATCTTGTGTAGTTTGCATTTCCATATACTGCTGTTATTGTATAATTATGTGCTGATATTCCATCAGGTACTGTGTAGTTAAGTGTTGCTGTTCCATTTACTACTGCTATTTTTATTGGTTTTCCATTTGAATCTGTGATTGTATGTCCCTGAAATTTGAATACTATTTTACCATTGTTTACTATTGTTCCATTGGTATTTATTACTGTTGCTACAAATGTTATATGATCTTCTGCTACTGCAGGAGGGCTTGCTACAACAATTAATGCAAGTATTCTATCTTTTACTATAAGTTTTCCAGTTCCTGTTCCATTGTTGTATACATCATTTCCATTGTATACTCCTGTTATTGTGTTATTTCCTGTCATTAATATGTTTGCTATTGTGTAATTAATTCTACTTATTCCATTTGTTATGTTACCTGTTCCAATGTAAGTACCATTCACATAATAATTGAGTGTTCCATTGGTTATTAATTTATTATTAACATCTGTGATTAAGGCAGTTATTATTATTTTTTCGCCATGATTTCCTGTTTTTGTAGGGATGGTTATTGTTACATCGGTTTTAGGAATATTAGTATTGGTTGTATTTATACTGTTAGTGTATATTCCAGTTGTATCATTATATTTAACTATTATACTATTGTTTCCTTTAACAGGGAAAATATATGTTATATTAGCGGTTCCACTTATTACAGTTGCATTACCAATTATATCACCTGTACTATTATAAAATACCACAGTTCCTGTTAGGACTGTATTATTGTGTATATCAGTTACATTTGCTATAATTGTACTTGGTGTTGTGGTTGTACCAGGTATCACTGTAGCATTTATGTTTGTATCAGTAGTATTTACTATAAATGGATCTTTAGTTTTACTAGAGTTGTATATACCTGTTGTATCAGTATAGTTATAAGTATAATTATGTTCTCCATTAGGTGTTACTATTTTTTCAAAGGTACTTGTGGTATTTGTTATTGTAATAGTTTTTACAATTATATTATTTTCATCATATACAGTTATAGTACCTTTTGTAACAGTATTACCATTTTGATCTGTTACATTGATTTTAAATGTTGTATTAGTTGTAGTTGTATCGGGAGTTGTTACCACATTAATTGTAGTGTTAGTTAATGGTATATATGTAGTAGCACTTGTTTGACTACTATAATATACTGTATTTTCATTATATGTAGCTGTTATGGTGTATGTTCCTGTAGGTGCAAATACTTTGTTAAATGTAATAGTACCATCTGATGATACTGGATAATCACCAAGTTTTACTCCATTAGCATATACAGTTATTGTACCAGTTGTAATAGTATTACCTGATTTATCGGTTACAGCTACTTTTACTTTACTATCTGTAGTAGTTGTACCTGGTGTTACTGTTGTTGCAAGATTTGTTGGTATTTTATTAATAGTTACTGTTGTTGTATTAGTGCTGGTAAGATAAATATCTGTTCCATCATATATTAATGTTATAACATTGATTCCTGCAGTATTATATGTTGCAGTATATTTTACAGTTCCATCCGTAGATATTGTTTCTTTACTTAAGAAATTACCATTATTATCATAAAATGATACAGTACCTTTAGTTATTTTATTTCCATAAATATCATATACATTTGCTGTGACGGTTATTGGTGAACTTACAGTTCCAGTTACATCAGTAGCATTAACTATTGTATTAATTTGTGAAATAATTTGTTTAATTGATGTACTGTTAACATAAACAGTAGATTTCACAATAATGGTACTACCACCAGTAATAGGTGTATAAGTTGTAGTTGCAATACCATCAACTAAAACAGTACTAGGATCTTTAATTGTTCCAGTAGTGTTTGTAAATGTTATAGGTATATTATTATGTAATAAAGTACCATCAATAGTACTATTGGATTCTGTTTTATTATTATATGCAGTTGTTAAACTAGCTGTAATGGTAGAGGGTGTGCCTATTGTCCATATAGTTGGATTAGTTGTTGTCATGTTAAGTATTAACCATGAAGTAAGATTTTCACCTTCATAATCTGTTAAACCTAAAGCATATGGACTAGAAACATAATTTGTATCATTTTGACCCCACCAATTATTATCTAAAGATATAACATTACCAGTACTAGTTGCATTTATTTCATAAATATTATCATTAACTGTATTATTTACTATGATATTATAATTTGCAGTTAAGTTACCATTTTTAGAGTAAATTACACTAGCGTTATTATCTGCAGAGTTATTTACTAATATAGATTTTGTAATATTTAATATAGAATAATCATTACATATAGTTCCACTATTAATTGCTATATTATTATTTATAATACTATTATGGATGGTAGAATTAGTATAATAATCATATATTGCTCCGCCATCTGTTGCTGTATTATTAGTAATATTAGAATTAATTAAATAAATAAATGAATGAATATCCTCTGATGAAAGTGGTTGAATAGTTATAGCAACTAATTTTAGTTGAGTACGAGTATTTTTTAATATCTGTTGGTATCCATAACTAGATATTGCCCCACCTAATGTTGCATTATTACCATTAATATTTGAACTATCAATTACTAAAAATGAATAATCATTTTCTATAGCTCCACCATATGTAGCATTGTTATAGTTAATATTGGTATTATTAATATCTGTTTGAGCATAGTTATTATGTATTGCTCCACCAATTGTTGCATTGTTATAGTTAATATTGGTATTATTAATATCTGTTTGAGCATGGTTATTGTATATTGCTCCACCATATCCTGTAGCAGTATTATATGTAAAAGTTGAATTATTAATACTTGTGTTACCATTAGTTGCTATTGCTCCGCCTTCGGTTGCATTGTTATATGTAAAAGTTGAATTATCAATTGTTAAATTACCAGTATTTGCTATTGCTCCACCTAATGTTGCATTGTTATAAGTGAATGCAGAATTGTTAACATTTAGATTACCATTATTATTTATTGCTCCACTGTATCCTGTAGCGATATTATATGTAAAAGTTGAATTATTAATACTTATGTTACCAGTATTTGCTATTGCTCCGCCTTCGGTTGCATTGTTATAAGTGAATGCAGAATTGTTAACATTTAGATTACCATTATTAGTTATTGCTCCACCATTTGTAGCATTTCCTTTAGTGAAAGTTATATTGTTTATGTTTACTGTTGCAGTTGATGCAATTTGAAATAATTGGTATTTATTATCTCCAGATATTAGTACTGTTTGATCAGCACCTGTTATATTAATATTTTTATTTATTGTAATAGTACTTGATGCTATAAGTAAAGTACCTGAATTTAACTTAATTGTATCCCCGTCATTAGCATTAGTAATAGCAGTTTCTAAATCACTCCAAGTAGTAATCGATGAAGTTTTCAATGCTTTCTTGGTTATAGTTGTTGTTAAGATAATTGTTCGTGTATTTTGATTATTATTATCAAAACTTTTAATTACATTATTTGTTGTATCTTGTTTTACTGTTGTTTGGGTATTTCTTACTGTTGTACCTTTTGTTTTATTATCTGTTGTCGTATTTTTTATTGTTGATTGTATATTTTGATTATTTGAAATAGTTGTTTTTATAGTATTATCTGTTTTAATATCTTTGTTTACTGTTGTTCTACTTTGTTTTGTTGTAGTTTTTTCATTTGTATTTATTTCATTCATATTTGTATTTAAAGTGTTGTTAACTTTTGTATTAGTATCTGTAGTTAATGCTTGTGTATTATCAGTATTTGATGCATAATTTGTAGTTATAGAAGCTTGTGTACTACTTGATGTATCATTAGACGTTGCTGATACTGTTGAAATACCAAGTATTAATATAAATACTATGGAAAGTAAGACAATAGTTTTATTATTTATTTTTATTTTCTCACATCCTTTTGTTTATTGTTTAATATACTATACTGGATAAAATACTCTTTAAATATGATAATTACTCTAAAATAATAATTTTAGAATTAATTAAAAAACTGACATACTATTAAAAGTCCAATATAGTATACCGTTATATTTAGATAATCTTATTAATATATATAATTGAGTAGATAGCGTTAATGAAGATAAATAACCGTTTATATAGGAATATATTAACTTAGATCTAATTGATAAACCTTTAAAAAATAAAAATAGCAAATAATCAATATTACAAAAAAATGAATGAATAAAATAGATATAAGTTGAAGTATAAATAGTTAAAAACTAATTAACTTATTTTATGAACTATAAACTATATTTAAACGGATTAGAGAAAATATGATATATAAATATATAAATATATAAATTGTTATCTGATTTTTATAATAAAATAAATTTTAATTAGTTTAATTTATATGCATAAAAAGTATTAATTTAAAGAAAAAAAAGAATGTAAGTATCATTAGATTGATACTTTTTGTTTAAATGTTTTAAGGTTATTTATTGTTAGTGTTGTTGTTGAGTTAGTTCCGTAGTATCCGTTGGTGTCTCCTATTTTTACTGTTATTGTGTAGTTTGTGTTTTTTAGTGTGTTTGGTATTGTTATGTTTGTGTTGATGATTCCGTTTGTTGTTGTGTATGTTCCTATGCTTTTGCCGTTTAGTTTTACTTCTATTTTATGTGTTCCTACCATTAGGTTACCGTTTGTGTCTTTGATTATACCTGTTAATAGTGTGGTGTTGGATCCTCTAGTAGTAGTTGTTGGGTTAATGGTTATTATTGTGTTTATTTTTTCTGTTGTGAGTGGTGTGTTTGTTTCTGCTCGGTTGTAGTCATTGTTTGCGTATACTGCTGTTATGTTGTAGGTTTTTGCTGATATTCCGTTTGGTATTGTGTATTCTAGT
>CAYNSJ010000069.1:0-12124 GCA_964399835.1 uncultured Methanobacteriaceae archaeon
TTCCACCGGGGCGACGGCGCCAGCGACGGCGTGTTCTTCCTCCTCCACGACCACGAGATATTGAATTTGTGGATATTAATCCTAACATTTCTAATTCATTGATAAAATCAAATATTCTACGATAAGATACTTTATCACTTTTAGCTAAATCTTGATATACTTCATAAAGTCTTCCAGAAGTAATTTCTTCATGTTTTTTTGTAAGATAAGTTATTGACTCAAGAACTATTTGTTGTTGAACAGGTAGTGTCATTACAACATCAATTATTTTGTTATGCTCAATACGATCTTTTGCTTCTTTAACAAATTCTTCTTTTACAATTTTAGATCCCGTTTCATCAGCAATTTCTCCAGATGTTTTTAGTAAATCTAAAGCATATCGAGCATCACCTTCTTCTTTAGCTGCTAAAGCTGAACATAATGCTATAACACCTTCAGTTATTGTATCTTCTTTAAAAGATAATTTTGATCTTTCAATAAGAATATCAATAAGTTGTTGAGCATTATATGGTGGAAATACTATTTCTCTATCACGTAAACTACTTTTAACCTTTGGTTTAATAAATTGTTTAAAATCAATGTAATTACTAATAGAAGTAATTGCTACATTATCAGTTCTTGTTAGTGTATAAAGTATACTGTCACCATCATTTTTTAAAATAACATCTATTTCATCTAAAATAACAATAAGAATTAAATCTTCACCAAAAACATTCTTTTTAAAAAGATTACGAAATGTATTAACTACTTCAGCTTTAGTCCAACCTCTATAAGGTACAGGTTTTCCTAATTGTTGACATAAACGAGCTAATATCTGGTATTCTGTATTATAATCTGTACATCGAATATATTCTATTCTTATGTTTAAATTTTGTTCTGCAGCAATTTCTTCTAGTTGTTTTTTAGCATATAATGTTACAGCTGTTTTTCCTGTTCCAGTTTTACCATAAATAGTTATGTCAGGAGGTGTTATTTTGTTTAAAGATTCTACCCAATATTGAGCTATTGATTTAATTTTTTCTGTTCTGTGAGGTAAAGTTTCTGGTATAAATCTGTGGTCTAAATATTTTTTTGTTTTGAAAACTGTTTCTCTATTATTTAATTCTTGAAATATATTCATAAAAAATTCAACTCTTAAAATGTTTTGGTGGATGTTATGGTTAAAGGTTAGTTTCAAGTATATTTTTATTTGAATTTTTAAAAATTCAAGTGAAAAATTTATATTATAATATTATTAGTTTATACTATAAATATCTTTAGAGAGAGAGACCTCCATTTCAAGTGTAAAGTTAAGAAGGTATCCCCCTAAATTTTGCTAAAAATTTAAGAATAAAATTTAAGATTTATTTTTCTATAGTCTTTAAACTGTTTTTTAGTTCTTTTTAGTAAAAAATAAGAATTATATAATAAATAATATAATAATAAATAAATAATAATAATATAATAATAAAATAAATAAATAATAATAATAATATAATAATAATAATATATAATATAATATAATATAATAAAATAAAGATATAATAAACCTTATTTTTAAATTTTAAGTTTTATTTTTTTAAAAAAAATATATATATAAAAAGTAATACTTTAATAATAATTTTTATTTTTTTATTATTTTTTTAATTTTAAAAAATAAAAAATACACTTGAAAATTATCTACATACTAATTTTTTCAAAAGAAAAAAAAATTAGTTACACTTGAAATTTACGTCTATACTTTTTAAATTTTTAAAGATAATTTTTTACACTTGAAATATACCTCTCACTATTTATTTTTTTAAAAAAAAATTTTTAGTTACACTTGAAATATACCTCTCACTATTTCATTATTTTTTTGAAAAAAAAATTGCACTTGAAATATACCTCTCACTATTATAAATTTTAAAAAATATAAAAAACTTGAAATAATTTAAAAACAAAAATAGGATTAATGATAATAGAAGAAATTTCAATTTTTGTAATTGCTATAACTATTGATATGTTACTTGGTGAAGTTCCAAATAAAATACATCCTGTAATTTATATGGGTAAAATGATTTCTAAATTAAAAAATTATTTACCTTCAACAAAAATATCAGGATTGTTAATTACTATTACAACATTATTTTCATTTACTATATTAACAATAATATCATTACTTATAATATCTTATGTTAATACTATTGCATATATAATAATTGCAGCATTAATATTCTCTACAACTTTTTCAATAAAATTTTTAATTGAATCAGTTCAAAAAATACAAAAAGATTTAACTGTTGATATAAACAAAGCAAGAAAATCTATGTCTTACTTAGTAAGTAGAGATACAAGTAATTTAAATGAATCAGAAATAACATCAGCAGCAATAGAAACGTTATCTGAAAATATAACAGATAGTATTATATCACCCCTTTTTTATATGGCTATATTTAGTATATTTACTTTTGGAGTACCTGCAGCCGTATTTTATAGAGTGTCAAATACACAAGATGCAATGTTAGGTTATAAAACGAAAGAACTGAAAGAAGTGGGTTATGTACCAGCTTTATTAGATGATATATTAAATTATATACCAGCTAGAATAACTGGTTTTTATGTAGTATTAGCTTCTTTTATTTTAAAATATGATTATAAACAATCTTATCATATTATGAGAGAAGATGCATTAAAAACACCAAGTCCTAATAGTGGTTATTCTATGGCTGCAACTGCTGGAGCTTTAAATATAACTTTAACAAAAAAAGGAGTTTATCAATTAGGATCTGGAAAAGATCAATTAACTCAAGAAAAAATATATAAAGCAATTAAAATTACTAAAGTAACTGCTATATTGTTTATTATTACAATAGTTATAATATATCTTTTAATATATATTATACTTATATTGTAATGTATTTAAATATACTTAAACTTTATTTTTTTTATTTTTTTTACACTTGAAGATTATCTTTTGGTATTTTGTTTGTTTACAGTTGTAATGTATCTTAATTGATTTTTTTGATTATTTACAGTTGAAATTTATCTTTTGGTATTTTGTTTGTTTACAGTTGTAATGTATCTTAATTGATTTTTTTGATTATTTACAGTTGAAATTTATCTTTTAAATATATTTACGGAGTTGATATTATGAAAGTAGCTATATTATCTGTTACAGATCAAGGAAAAATTGTATCAGATAAAATATATAAAACTTTAGAAAAAGATCCTTTAATAATTAAAGTAAAAGCTTATCATAAAAATGTGAAAAATACAATTAAAGAAATATTCCATGAATATGATTGTATTATAGGAATTATGGCATCTGGAATAATGATAAGATCAATAGCACCTTATGTTGAATCAAAATTAACAGATCCTGCAATATTATTAATTGGTGATAATGGAAAACATGTGATTAGTTTATTATCTGGACATTTTGGACAAGCAAATAAATTAACTTTAAAAGTAAGTGAAATTTTAGATGCTGAACCAATTATTACAACATCTACTGATATAAATAAACAGACGGGAATTGATACAATTGCTAAAAAGTATTATTGTACTTTAAAAAATCCACAAAATATTAAATTTATCAATAATGCTTTAATAACTAATAAAAAAGTAGACTTATATTTACCAACTAAATATGATTATATTAGTTTAGATAAAGATGTTATAAAATCATATAATATTTTCATTGATGAGAAATATTCAGATATTATTTCAAATTATGAAGGTCATGAAGTTATTTTAAAACCTGAATTATTAGTAATGGGTATTGGAGCAAGGCGTGATATTTCAACTGAAAAAGTATATAATGCTATAATAAGTGCTTGTGATATTTTAGATGTTCCTGTTGATCGTATTGATCAATTTACAACAGCTGAAGTTAAACAAAATGAACAAGGAATTCTAAATAATATTCAAAGATTTAATAAACCTCTTAAAATAATTTCAATGAATGATATTGAAAATTATAAAAATAAAGAAATATCTAAATCTGATTTTGTAATGAAAAAATTTGGTGTAGTTGGAGTATGTGAACCATGTGCATTAATCTCTGCAGGTATTAATTCTAAATTATTATTTAAAAAAACTGCATATGATGGTGTTACTATATCTGTTGCAGTAAAATAAAATATAATTTAATTTTATTTTAACTTTTTATTTTAATATTTTATTTTATATACATATATTCTTTATATACTACTTTATACATAATTAATATCAATTATATATTATAATATGTATAATATTTTATTATTTTTATTTTTAATTAAAGATATTTCTAGATATATTTATTTAATTCTTTAATAAATTAAAACGATAAATAAAAAAAATACAAAAAAGAATATAAGAATTAATAAATACGAATTTATCTTATTAACAATCAAATTTAATAAATTTTAAAGAATAAAAGATAATAATAAAATTATTTTGAATATAAATGTCTATATTTTTACTTAAATTTTAAAAAAAGATATGAAATTATAATTATTAAATAATCAAATATTATTTTAAAGAATAAAAAAAAATTATTGATGGAGTAAGATTTATATGAGTCAAGAAATATTTGATCATTGTACTGAAATATTGTCACAAATTTATAATGATACAAGTGTGCCACGAAATATTAGAAAAGCTGCGGAAGAATCAAGTAATCTTCTAGCAGAAGATGAAGAACCAACTATTAAAGCAAGTACTGTAATTTCAATACTTGATGATATAAGTAATGATCCTAACATACCTATACATGCTAGGATTCTTATATGGAATATTTTAAGTGAATTAGAATCAGTTAAAGATTAAGTACATGAGTAATATATTGTGTTTTAGCTATACCTTCTATATATTCACATAGAAGTGTAGCTTCTTCAATATTATTACCTATTGTAACAACACCATGATCTTTTAAAATAACAGCATTTTCATTTTCTAGACCTATTGCTGTATATTTTGCTAATTTATCACTACCAGGTCTGTAATAATCTACTTCTTTTATGTATTCTCCAGTGATTTCACCAAAACCTTCTTGTTGATATAAATGTTTATTACTAAAAGCAAAACCTGTTGCATATGGTGAATGCACATGAACAACACTATTAATATCTGATCTTTTTTTGTATATATTAATATGAAGACTAGTTTCCATTGAAGGAACCATATCTTTTTTACCACTATAACTTAAATCATCTATTTTTACTTTAATTATTTCATCATATTTTAAATGTTTAAAACTTGTACCTGATGCTGTAATATAAATATATTCTCTATTTTCATCGATTATACTAATATTTCCTGCTTTGGCAATTATCATATCTTTGTTATAAATATGATGAGCTGTATTTACAATTTTTTCTTTTTTATTCATATCCATCATTTATTAATACCTTCTTTATATTATTCTGCAAATTTTAATAATTTTAATTTTCCATGACTTAATACTGGTATTTGTCCACATGTTGGAACGATATTATATATTTTTTGAAATTCTGTTTGTTTTTGGAATGTACCTGAATTAATCATATGTACTCCTTTATATTTTGTATAAGAATTGATATGGACATGTCCCGTATGTAATACATCAGGTACTTCTTCTATTACAAGATGATCTTCAAATTCACTTGCAAGTGGTGTACGTTCACCATAAATTGGTGCTAAATGACGTTTTTCAAGTAATTCTTTCATAATTTTATCAGTATCTGCATGTGTATATCCATTTAATGCCATAACAATATCATCAAAGCTTCTTCCATGGTATATTTCAACGTTAATATTATCTAAATTCACTATACAAGGATTACTTACCATATCAATATTTTTTTGTTTATGTAATTCATTAGCATATTTTTCAGTTATTGCTGGCTGTGGTTCAGCAAGTCTAGTTGCATCGTGATTTCCTGGAGATAATATTATAGGAATATCTGTAATATCTCCCAAAAGTCTTGCTGCTTCTTCATATTGTTCATATATATCTTTGATTTTAAGTTCTTTTTCTTGATTTGGATAAATACCTATTCCATCTACAAGATCTCCACCAATAACAAGATATTTGACATCATTAGCTAAATCTTGTTGAGTTTCATCTCCATAATTTCCATTTATCCATTTTACAAAGTTATTAAATGCTTTTTCATCAAATTGTTTACTTCCTATATGTACATCTGATATAAATACAGCTGAAAAGTCCATAGGTTTATCTATAATTCTTCGTTGAATACTTGGATGAACAATATCATCAGCTATTATTAAGTTACCATTACTATTTCCAGAAACACCTATAATTTCATCTTTTACTAATGTTTGATTATTTTGTAATAATGTTTCATTATCTTTAGAAATTAAAACTTTACCATTACCTGTTGGATCTTCAATTTCTAACATTTTATGTCCATTTTTTGTATTTGTAATACTATTGAGTATACCAATAAGATTAATATTTTCTTTTTTTGTTTTAGTATTCTTTAAATCTTCTACTTTTTTAAATTCAGGATTTTCTTGTATAATTTTTTTAAGTTTTGTATATCTACTATTAAAATATTTATTTAAATCTTGAATATCACCATTTGTATAAGATTGATTACTTACATCTAATACTATTTCATATGGTGTCTTTTGGTTTTCTCTTATTTTTTTAGTTTTTGGATTTTCTAATATTGCTTCATGAATTCTATTTTTTTCATGTTCTTGATATTCTCTGATAATTTCTGTAGTTATTATATATTGATTTTTTTCATTTTCTTCTATAAAATTTATTAATTCATTTATTAAGTAATCATAATCATCATTACTTTTTATTTCTGCATATGCATTGTTGTTAATCAACATATTTTTTTGTTGAATTTTATTTATTATCTCACTAGACATGAAATCAGCTACTAATCCTTTTTTTTATTTTTTTTATTTTTTTTGTTATTGTATTATATTATATATAGTTTTTCTTTAATGGTATTTTTTGTAATCTACTTATATTATGTTAAACTTAAAGATATATAGAATAATAAAATACTAATCTAGTATAAATTATTATGATCATATGTTTATCTATTAATACATGGAATACTAAATGAAAATTAACTTTTTTTAAAAATAAAGAGGAATATTTCATTTTTATTAGTTTTTATTCTTTTTATAACGGAAGTATTATAAAAAAAGGGTTTCCATTATTATATTTAATTGAATTAAAGAAAAAAGAGGGTGAATAAATGTCAAGAATACCAAAAATAATTCTATTTATAATAGCTATTATAGCATTTTTTGAAATAGGATTATTTGCTTCATATAGTATTATTTCATCAGAACCTGTTAATCCAACGGAATTAATTTCAGTACAAATGAATGAAGGATCAAAATTAATATCATCTACAATGAGTGGAAACAAAACATTAAGTGATCAACAAACAAAAAATATTACTAATAAAGATGCTGTAGCATTATTATTAGAAAATGAAACAGGTCTGAGTGTAAATTTAAATTCAGTAACGGCTAAGACTTCTTCAGATAATACTGGAAATCAAACGGTTACAATATCTGCTGTAGCAACTAAAGATGCTCAAGCTACATCTGGTGGAGCAATTGTAATAACTCCTGAACAGACATACAGTATAACTGCAACAGCAACTGGAAATGTATATTCTTCGGGTAAAGTAAAAATAGATACTAGTACATTAGTTGTTAAAGAGAAAGTAGTGTTATATAATTCACAAAATGGAACAAATGGTACTAATAATTCAAATGCAACTATTAATGACTTAGTAAATTATACTAAATCTAATGGTACTAATAATAGCAATACAACAACTAATAATACAAAATAAATATTTTTAATTAGTTTTTTTTTTAATTTTTTTTATTTTTCTTAATCTTTTTTTATTGTTTTTTATTTTTCTTAAAATTTGTATATATAAATTCTATTTAAATGGATAATAATATCCTTAGACATAAATATTAAAAAATATACATATTAAACAGAGAATAACAAAATTATAATACTTTATTAAATAAAATTAAAATTATAATATAACCATCAAATTGAGGATAAAAAAAATGATTAGTTTAATTGGAATCGGATCAAAAAGAGAACATATAACAGATAAAGCTGTAGAAAGAATTAAAGCTGCAGATGTAATTATTGCATATCAACCATATCTTGAACATATACAAGATTTAATAAAAGATAAAGAAGTATATAAAAGAGGTATGGGAGATGAAATGGAAAGAGTCGAACTTGCTATAGAAAAAGAAAAAGATGGAAAACAAGTAGCAATAGTAAGTTCAGGAGATCCTGGAATATATGGGATGGCTAATGTATATTTCCAAATTATTGATAAATATTCTGATTTAGAATTTGAAGTAATACCTGGAGTAACAGCAGCAACATATTCAGCAGCCAGTTTAGGTGCACCATTGCATGATATGGCAATAATAAGTTTAAGTAATTTATTAACCCCACTTGAAGAAATTGAACGTAAAATAAAATATGCTGCATTAGCAGATTTAGTAATTGCATTTTATAATCCAAAAAGTAAAAGACGAACTGAACCATTTAAAATAGCATGTCAAACATTATTAGAATATAAAAATCCTGAAACACCAGTAGGAATAGTAACTACTAAAGATGGGGTAGAAACAATAACTCGTATTTGCCAATTACAAGAATTAGAAACTCAAGATATTGACATGTTTACAACAATAATTGTTGGAAATTCAATGACATATGTTAAAAAAGGTAAAATGATTACACCAAGAGGATATAAAATGGATGCAAAATTACCTGAATTAACAGAACAGTTTTATGAAAGATTTTTCAATGGAGACATTCAAATAGGACCAAATAGTTCTTGTGAATATTTCCCATGTCATTCAGATCAAGAAAATTGTACATTTTGTTATTGTCCATTCTATCCATGTGCTGATGGATCAACTGGTGGGGAATGGATAAAAGATAAAAATGTATGGAATTGTAAAAACTGTAATTGGATACATAAAGATAAAGTTGTTGAATTAATTTTAGATGATATCAAAGAAAAAGTTAAATCAATGGATGACTTTGATACTAAGAAAAAAGAGTTACTTAAATTAAGAAGAGCAGCACTTTATGAAACACGTAATTTAGATTATAATCGTAATTATGATTTAGATGAAGATGAATAATTAATTTTATTCATTTAATACTATTTTTATTTTATATTTGTTTTAGATTATTGAATTTAACATTAATAATTAATAGTTTTATATGAAAAAGTTACACTTGAAATGTATGTCTTTTTTTATTTATTGATCATACTTTTTTATTAAAAATTATAATATTTTACACTTGAAATATACCTCTTTAAAAATAAAAAAAATAAGTTAAATAAAAAAATAAAGTCTAATTATAATTCAACAGTCATTTTAGCTTCATATACTGTATATGCTTTACCTTTCATAACTGCAGTAAGTTCATTATCATTTTCTGTTACAGAAATATTTAAATCTCCACCAGATAAATGAGCAAGAACATTATTTTTTAATAAACCAAGTTTATATCCTAATAACACACAACTAGTAGCACCAGTACCACAAGCAAATGTGAATCCAGCACCACGTTCCCATGTTAATATATCAATTTCATTTTCAGATATTATATTAACAAAATGTACATTAACTTTTTCAGGAAAAGCTTCATGATTTTCAATACGAGGACCATAATAATCTAAGTCAATATCTTCAATGTTAACATCCGTGAAACAAACTGCATGTGGATTACCTACACTAACAGAATTAATTATAACTGTTTCATTTTCAACAGGTAATTTTTCACATAAAAATTCATCTTTATTACCACTAGGTGTTATTGCTGGAATATCTTCAGGTTTAAAGAATCCTTTACCCATATTAATAGCTAAACTTATGACTTCACCATTTTCTACAGTTAAATTAGCTTCTTTAATATCTTCCATGGTTTCTATTTGCATAGTTTCTTTTGGTACAATATTATTATCATATACATATTTAGCAAGACATCTAATACCATTTCCACACATTTCAGCTTCAGAACCATCACTATTAAATATACGAAATTTAACATCAGATTTATCTGATTTACATGCAAATATTACTCCATCAGCACCTACGCTGAATCTACGTGTACAAATTTCATCAGATAATTTAGTTTTATCTTCTTCTTTAATTATTTCCTCTTGAGTTTCATTAATTACTATATAATCATTACCCAGAGCATGCATTTTAGTAAATTCTATTTCTTTATTCATTTTAATAACCTTATTGGTATCGTTTGACCATTAAATAAGTCACTAAATTCTTCTCTTCTTCTTATAATATCAGATTTATTTTTATTAACTAATATTTCTGCAGGTCGTGGTCTTGAATTATATTGTGAAGCCATACTGAATGCATAAGCACCTGCATTTAAAATAGCTAATAAATCTCCTTCTTCAAGTTTTGGTAATAATCTATCTCTTGCGAATAAATCTCCAGATTCACATACATTACCAGCTATATCAATTTCCTCAGAATTTTCTTGATTCATTTTGTTAGCTATTACTATATGATGATATGATCCATACATCATAGGTCTAAGTAAAGTATTAAATCCACAGTCAACACCAGCAAATTTACGATAACTGTCTTTTATAGTATTAACACGTGTTAATAATACAGAACTATTACCTACAATGAATCTTCCAGGTTCAATATACATAGATGGAGTACCCATGTTATATTCATTTAATTTCTCATGGAATAATTTAATAATATCTGTTGTAAATGTTTCAAGATTTAATTCTTTTTCATCAGGAGTATAAGGTATACCAAATCCACCACCAAAATCAATAAATTTAAAGTTGATTCCTGCTTCTTTATGAACTTTACCTGCAATATCCATTAAAGCTTCAACAGCTAACATAAATGGTTCAGATTCTAAAATTTCAGATCCAATATGTGCATGTATACCAATAGGTTTAAAACCAAGATCAACAGCTTTTTGATATACTTCAACTGCTTCTTCTTCTTTTATACCAAATTTACTTTTAGGACCACCTGTAATACAATGTTCATGATGTCCTGCTCCTACCATAGGATTAACTCGAATAGATATTTCTTTACCTTTTGTTCCAGGTATTGTTGCGAGACGTTCAATAGCTGAAATACTATCTAAATTTAATGTAACTCCAGCTTTATGAGCATATTCAAGCTCTTCAGTTGTTGCATTATTACCTGTAAATACAATTCTATCTGGTGTAAAACCTGTATGTAGTGCTGTATATATTTCACCAGTTGAAACAGCATCAATATAACTACCTTCTTGTTCTAATATTCTCATAACAGAAATATTAGTATTTGCTTTTGCAGCATAACACATATGAAGATCTTCATATTTACTACTAAATGCATTGTATAATTTATTATAATTATTTCTTATTTTTTCTTCATCAATTACATATAATGGTGTTCCATATTTTTCTGCTAATTCATTAGCATCAATGTCACCAATTAATAAATTATTATCTTTTGTTTTTAAATTAAATGGCATTATATCTTTAATCCTTGTTAAATTAGTTAGTTATTTTAAAAAAAAGTAATCCTTTTAAATATTAATTATAAAAAAAAAGTTCTTTTTTATAACTTTAATTTTTATTATATTTATATTTAATGATTTATTGAACTATTATTATTATCTTTTATAATTTATTATAAAAACTAAAAATTATTTTGTTAATTAATGCTTATTGTATAAATATATTTCAATTATATTATTATTAAATTAAAATCATATTAAAAAGAGTAGTTATATTTTATTTTTTTAAAATGCGAGCCCAGGGGGATTTGAACCCCCGATCTTGGGATCCGAAGTCCCACGTCATATTCCTGGCTAGACTATGAGCCCATTTAAAAATTTATTTTAAAATTAAGCATCGTTACTAATATTATATAATTTTATATTTATTAAAACTTCTATATATTTTTTTAGATTTTTAATTTTTTATAAAAATAATTAGTTAATATTTTTATTATTTTATTTCTTGTTTTAATTATAAAAATAAAGTATAATTATTTATTCATTAAATTTTTTTTCTTAAAAAGTTATAATTATTTATTTTTTAAGCTTTTTAACTATTATTATTATAAAATTATAAGATTAAATCTTATTTTTAATTAT
>CAYNSJ010000070.1:0-12088 GCA_964399835.1 uncultured Methanobacteriaceae archaeon
TGATAAGAAAAAGGGTAACAAAAATAAATAAAAAATAGAAAAAATAATAACATAAATTAAAAAATAATAAACATAATATAAATAGTTAAAAAAATAATGACAATATAAACAAAAAAAAGGTAAGATATATAAGAAAAATAATCATTTATATTATTTTTGTATCATTACATAGTAAATGTACTAATACATATTACATGACACAACATCATAAAATTAAACAAAACTAATCTTTCACATACATCAAAGGATAATTCAATTTATCAATATAAGACAAACAAACAGTAATTTCACTATCATTCACAACAGTAACAATCTCAACATTTAACATATCACCAGTTAATGAAGTATAACCAAAAGTACCAACCATTTCTTCAATCATAGATTTATTAATAGATACAGATACATCTTTTATAGCTGGTTGTAATAAAATACTATTTTTAATAGCTTCTTCTAAACTAGAAGTAGTATCAACACTAACAGGTGTTCCTACAAATTGATGAAATAATGCACCCATACTAATACCACCTTCAAAAATAGCACGTTCACGATTTGTTAAATTAGAAAAATATTCATCTTCTTGAGCCATAACTTAACCTCCATTTATTAAATATATATTATTTTAATAATTAAAGAAAGTAGTTAGACAAAGATAATATAAAAAAAAAGATAACTAAAAAAAATATAAAAAAATAGTAATATAAAAATTACTATCCCCTCAATTTAAACATAACAAATATTATGGTTTTAATTAATACATGTAATAAGATGTTATTTTAACGAAATATGAAATGAAATATACAACAAACAAACAATATTATGCCTTATTTTGTATTAATTTGCTAAATTACATGTTTTTAAATTTATAATATAATCTTTTCCTTTTATAAGAAAAGATTTACTTATATTTTAGTATTATCTAAAAAGAACTAACATGAATTAACAAATAATATTCAATATCTCGATTTTTATAACTTATGCCCTTTAAATTCCACATGTTAATAAAAATGATATCAAATTTTATATTCCAATTAATTCCTCTTAGATAATAATAATGTTAACATTTGTACAATATAAATAAGACCGTAATTAATACAAATAACAATTAAAATGCTAATTATGATCAAAAAATAATAAAAATAAAATATTAATAATTAAAAAACAATATAACAACGTTTTATTATAAAAAAAGTGAAAAAGAAATAGAATAACGATAAAATTATAAAAATAATAAAATCAAAAGTGATTAAGATTAAATAAACTATAATTAACATAAAAAGAGGACTAACACTAAAAAAAAATATAAAAAAAACTTTGTTTATCATTAAATAACATAAAAATAAATAATAATTATTAATAAAATTTTCTAAAAAAAACTCGAAATAAATATAAATTTTCCATCAAAATATCCAAAAAGATCAAGACAAAGAACATAAGTGATAAACATGAAAAAAACGCTCATTTGGATGATATTAGGTACTAAAGGTGGAATTAATCGAGGAAAAATCATCAAATTATTAAAACAACGTCCATATAACAGAAACCAAATAGCAAATAAATTAAACTTAAATTATAGAACAATAACCCATCATTTAGATATACTTGAAGATATGAATGTTGTAAACTCCGAAGGAAATGAATATGGAAAACTATATTTTCTATCTGAAGAAATGGAAAATGAATATGAAGAATTTGAAGAAATTCTTGAACAAATAGAATAAGAAAATGAAATAATTTAAAATTAGAATATGAACAATAACTGGTGATTAAAAAATGATTATTGACTTTAATTTATTTAGAATTGTTACAGCATCCATCATTATTATAACAATTATATTATTACTGCTACTTATTAAAATATACATAAACAGTTATAAAAAAATAAGAATAGGATTCACTTTAGGATTAATACTTTTTGCAACATTCTTTTTAATAAAAGCTCTAATGTCACTGCTACTATTATTACATGGATTTACATATACTGATAAAGGAGCAAACAATATGATATTCAATGATGCTATAATAGAATTAATAGCAATAGCAATACTTTACAAAATCACCAGAGATAATTAAGTTCTTTATTCTTATCTATATTTTAAACTCCACATTTATTTTTTAAAAGACTACTAATTTTTAAAATATTATTGAAAAAAATATAAAAAATATATTAAATTTTTACTAAAATATCTAGATTTGCATGTAATTTGCATATAAATTGTACAAAATTTTGAAGCAAGTATTTAAATACTCTAGACAAATTATAACCTGTGTTCCAAAAAAACACTATACATCATTAAAAATATTAGAAACTAAAAATTATTGGAGGCACAACCTCATTAAATTTATCAGTTTAATACTAAAAAATCCATTTAGAAACAAAATCAGAAGTATTCTTTCAATTACTGGGATTGCAATAGGTATTGCCACAATTATTGTTCTAGGCTTGATTACAGGAGGATTAGAAGAATCTGTACAAACTAGTTTACACGATGGTTCTGCAGAAATAACTGCAATGAGTGCAAATTCTACTGGTTTTGAATCAACTGAAACTATTGATTCATCCATGATACAAGCTGTTAAGAATATAAGTGGTGTGACTAATGCAGCAGGAATACTAACAGCAAGTGATAGCAACAATACTCAAAATAAAGGTGGTAATCCTCCAACACAACAAAGTAGTATAAGTGGAATTGAACCAGACAAGATAAGTTATGTGGGAATTTCCAGTATAAATGGCTCTGTTTATTCAAATAATACTAATGAGGTTATAGTAGGAAAAACATATGCCAAAACTGAAAATAAAACAATAGGTGACACTATCACAATACTAGGTAATAATTTTAAAATTACTGGAATATATGAAACAGGTAATTTTCAAACAGATAGTGGAGTTTATACATCTTTAAGTCAATTACAAAAAATAGATAATACTACAGGTGTTAGTCAAATTGCAATAAAAACAGACAAAAATGCAAATACAACAAAGATAAATTCTGCAATCAAAGATAAATATTCAGACAATATTACTACAACAACTGCTGAAGAAAGAGAATCCCAAATGAGTTCTATAACAAACATATTAGACACAGCAACCTATGCAATATCTGCTCTTGCAATATTAATTGGAAGTATAGGTATTATAAATACAATGATAATGTCAGTATATGAAAGAACTCGAGAAATAGGTGTTTTAAAATCCGTAGGATGGACAAACAAAAGAGTACTTACAATGATATTAGGTGAAACATTAGTTTTAACTATAGTATCAGCAGTAGTAGGTATAATAGCCGGTATAATAATAGCAGAAGTAGGAATGGCCATTATAAATACAGATGTATTAACATTAGCATATAGACCAAGTACATTTATACTAGCGTTTGGAGTAGCTATATTTGTAGGTATCGTTGGAGGAGTATATCCAGCATACCATGCAAGTAAATTAGCACCAACAGAAGCATTAAGATATGAATAAAAAGGTGAAAAAATGAATAACGCTAATGATGAAGATTTTATTAAAATAGAAAATCTTACAAAATATTACGATAATGGACAAATTAAAGCATTAAATGGCATCAACTTAGATATAACGAAAGGAAGTTTTATATCAATAATAGGACCATCAGGATCTGGTAAATCAACCTTGTTAAACATGATTGGAGGTTTAGATATACCAGATTCTGGAAATATAAAAGTTTTTGGGAAAGATCTTTATCAAGAAAAAGATTTGAATAAATATAGATCAAGTGAAGTAGGATTTATATTTCAATTTCATAATCTAATTCCTAATTTATCCGTTCTAGAAAATATTGAAATCCCCCTACTCGAAACTAATTGTTCAGAAAAAGAACAATTAAAAAGAGCCCAATATTTTCTAAAAATGGTACAATTAGAAGATAAATTAAATAAAAAACCAAATGAATTATCTGGAGGTCAAAGACAACGCGTAGCAATTGCTAGAGCACTAATAAATAATCCATCTATAATATTAGCTGATGAACCTACAGGATCATTAGATTCTAAAACTAGTAAAATAATTTTAGATTTACTTAAAACTATCCATAAAAAAGAGAATGTAACCCTGATAATTATTACACATGATCTTAATGTAGCAAAACAAGCAAATAGAACTGTAGAAGTACTAGATGGAAAAATTGTTGTAGATAAAAAAACCTATAATATCTGAAATAAAAACTCTCTCAGGTTATAATAAAAATCCGAAATAACCAATTTAAAATTAAAAATGATGTGTACATATGTACACATTATATTTTTACCTCTCTTTAAAAAAAAACATGACTATCCTAAATTAAAAACATAGCTCCATAAAATAGGAATAAAAATAATTATGAACTTCTATATTAGATTAATAACAATTATCATACTTATTATAATAACTATACAACTAATGAACTCCATAAACTGTGATAAAAAATGATTATAAACTTTTACATATTTAGATTAATAACATCAATATTCCTTATTATTACAACAATACTACTATTACTACTAATTAAAATCTACTTTGAAAATTACAATAATATAAAAATTAGTTATACATTAGGTTTGATATTGTTTACATCTTTTTTTATAATAAAATCCATAATGAACTTAGGATTATTACTATCTGAATTCACATACCAAGATATAGGAGCAAACCATATAATTTTTATGGATACAATAATTGAATTAATAGCTATAACCATACTGTACAAGATTACTATAAATAATTAAACAATATATATTTTTATAAAAAAAATAAGCAAGGAATAAAAAAATAATTCCTCAAATTTTATTATCAACCACTAATTTCTGAGTCCATCCAACTAGGACCTGTTGAAGTAGGTATAGTTAAAACAAGACTATCCATATTATTCAATAAATTTGTTACAGAATCTCTTGGAACTTCCACCATCACTATATAATTAACATCCAAATCACCAACATTTGCTATACGTTCATAATCTGAAAGTTGCCAGCCATAATGAGCCAAAGTCATATTTAACTTATTATCATCCCAACTATCAGCAGATCTTGCTGCTAATATTTGTTGAACATCAAGACTTGTAGACTGTGAATAACTTCTATTACCTGTTGATTGATTGTGGTTTATGTTTGATTCAACAACTCCTGAATCTTTTGATCTTAATATAGATATTATTTTTGCTCCACCAACTAATCTATCTGAAGTATTATTAGAGTCATAAGTAGTTCCCGTAGAATTATCATTTGTTAATGTATCATTAGTACCATTAGATAAATCATAATTTGTATCAGATTCTTCATTAGTAGTGGTTTTATAAATATCCACCATATCTTTTTCTTTTAAAAGACCACTAGCTGCTTGACGTCTTGTAATACTAAGTGGAATTACAACAGTATCTACTTTTTTAACAGTCATACCTCTTAATTCATCAGTCGAACTAGAACTTATTAATGATTTAGCATCTGAGATATTCATTATATTTGTTGTGTTATTACTATCAACAAGAGTTATTCTATCATATTTATCCTTTTGTAAATTTACTTGACCTGTAAGATAAGATTTAAGTACTGGATTAGAAAGATCAGCTACATTAATTGTATTTAATTCTTCTATTGAATTTGCAGCACTTATTTTTGCTAAAATTGCCTGTTTATTTGGATCATCACTTAATGAGCCTTTGAAAATATCATTGACTTCATTTATCTTAACATTCTTTTCATCTTCTAATTGTTTTGCTGCTGGTTCATATATAATAAAATAATAAGCAACAGATCCAATTATTAAGATGATTAAAATTAATAAACATGCTCCAATAAATACTCTTTTTGATTCATCATCTTTGAATATATTTACAGTTGTGCTAGTATAATCCTTTTTAGAATCATCTATATCCATGAAATCTTTTATCTTTTCAAGTAAATCTTTATCTTCATGTTTTTTCAGATCTTTCTTAGTTTTCTTAAATCGTTTCATGTGACTAACTAAACTATAAAAAAATCATCAAAAAAAATCATTCATTGTTGTGATATACACAACAATTTAAAAAAAAACAAAGCCTAAAAAAACTAATTTAAAAGAATCAATTACTAATTCTTTAATCAGTTATTAATTTCTTATCAAATACTAAACGTTCCCTAAATAGTTGGATAATTCCACTATTTCATATCTTTATATACTAATATGCCGTTTAATATAGGAATTCCAATCACATATATCATTGTTAGACTTAATAATAATAGTGAAGGAACTTTAAATAATGTAATATTTACTATATCAGGTAATAAACAAATTATTGTAAAAATTCCGATAACGCCCATTACAATTTTATTTGACATTTTTGGATATTCTACTTCAGTAACCATCAACAATGCAATTATAGTCATTACAATAAATAGTATGTAAGGATCAATAATTGAAGAGATTACTAATGATCCCAGTACCATTGCAGATACTGGTATTGGAAGACCTACAAATTCTGTTGTAGGTTTATTTTGATTAAATGCCACAGTATTATATCGTGTAAGTCGTAACACTCCACATACTACTAACAATATAACTGGAATTAACATCCAAATTACTCCAGTTAAAATATATAGTATCACCGCAGGTGCTACTCCAAAAGATATAACATCGGATAATGAATCAATATTTTCTCCAAATGTTGTATCAGAATATTCATCTTTAAATTTCCTTGCTACATAACCATCAAGTGAATCAAATATAACAGCTAATAATAATAATTTAGCTGATAACATGAAATTCCCACTCAATGCAGCAATTATAGCTAATAACCCTGATAAAGCATTACCTAATGATACAATATCGGCTATTGATATCATTTTTATTATATTTGTTTCCATTGAAATTTCCTTCTTTCATTAATGTATATTAATATAAAATTATGTAATACAGTTAGATTAAATATTTTTATAATTATTTGAAGAATTATAATACACAGTTATATAATCATTTTTAGAATACATAAGTTAATATCCATTAATTATAATTTATATAAATTACTATATAATAAAATAATTTATTATTATTCCTATACAAATTACATATTTTAAAATTTTGAGTATATTATAGTAAAATATAAATCGAAATTTATTAAAATTTATTAAATTACTATAATTAAACATTGTTCAAAAGACTATATAAATATTACTATAAAATAATTAATAAAAGTAAGAATAAAACTATAAAAAAGCAATATAATAATTATAATAAAAAATAGAGGACTTTAAAAAATATGGATGAAAAAAATATTTTAGGAATAGATGAAGCTGGACGTGGATCTGTAATAGGACCTTTAGTAATAGGTGGAGTAATGATGAAAGAAAATAAACTTAAATTTCTCCATAGAATAGGTGTAAAAGATTCAAAAAAGTTATCACCACAAAAAAGAACTACATTATCTAGAAAAATAAAAAAAATAGCCCAATTTCATACTATAATAATTCCCGCTGATGTAATAGATTCAAAAAGAATAAATGGAACCAATCTTAATAAAATAGAAACAGAAGCTATGCAAGAAATAATAGAAAAATTTAGTCCAGATACATGTTACATTGATTGTATTGATATAAATGAAAATAGATTTCATGATAAAATGCAAAATAATAACAAAAACATAGAATTCATAACTAAACATAAAGCAGATGATACATACCCTATAGTATCAGCCGCATCAGTTATAGCTAAAGTGGAAAGAGATAAACAACTTGCAATAATAAGACATGAATATGGAGATGTAGGATCTGGATATCCAAGTGATAAATATACAATTGATTATTTAAATACCATAAAAAACAATGATTTTCCACCAATTATAAGAAAAACATGGAATACTATCAAAAATCTTGAAAATAAAAACTAAAAACCCTTCTTGAAAAATATTATGAATTAATCTAATTAATTAATAATCAACAAATATGACAATATATTATAATAATAAAAAATAAAAATTAAATTATTAATAATTATTTAATAAGAAAATGATGTCATAACGTCTAATTTAAGATAAATAAATTAAATAAATGGAGAAAACTATATAATGGATTTTGTAGGACCAATTATAACTGCTTTCAATGATATAATATCAATGTTTCAAAGTGGTGGAATTATTGCATATATTCTTACCATCATTGGTTTATACGGTCTTTTTTTAGCAGTAGAAAAAATTATATATTTACGCAGATCTTCAAAAGTAGATTTATCTGAATTAATGATTATTGTAAATGAATCAATGGCTCATGGAGGATCTTTAGAAGCATTACGTGCTATTGGTAATTATAAAACACCTATTTCACGTATCATATCAGAAGCTTTAAAGATTGGATATAGAAGTAGATCCGAAGTAGAAGATAACATGGAGCAAGTATTCATTGTTGAAATGGGAAAAATGATGAAAGGACTTTCTACATTACAAACAATAATAGAAATTGCACCATTAATCGGACTTATTGGTACTGTAATAGGAATGTGGTACACATTTAAACAATTAGGTATGAGTAGTGATATTACACTTATGGCTAACGGTATTTACGTAGCAATTGTAACTACCATTTTTGGACTGATAGTTGCAATTTTATTATTACCATTATATTCCTATATTAAAGATACAATTGAAACTCAATTAGATAAAATTGAGATAGCTAAAAAAATGAGTAACTGGAGATATGCAGAAATGAAAATCTGGATAGAAACAGATAAAGAAAAAGTAATGCAAGCATTACAAGAATCTCCTGGAATCATTAAAGTTAGAGAAATTGATGATGAAGAAGCAAATATTAAAATAGATATTAAACCAAACATGTTAGAAAAAGGTATAAAAACTATTATAAGAGAATGTTCTGATACATCAAATAGAATTGTAGAAAGTAAATTAAAACAATAAAAACATAATAGGAGGAAATCAAGTAAATGCCAATAGATACTAAACGTTTTAAAGATAAATTGGAACGTAAAAATCCTAATATTAATTTAGTACCGCTTCTTGATGTTATATTCACTATTATGATATTTTTATTAGTTATGCTGAGCCAAACTCCTGCGGATATGCATCATTCGCAGGATCAAATTTCGGCAAAACCAGAAGCCAATAGTGGTACTTCAGAATACTATTTAATACCCCTTGGTAACTTACATAAAGTAACTGTAAACGGTGTAGATAAATCCCAATACATACGTAATGGAGCTGTTGCAGTACATACACGTGTAATAGATGAAGGTCAAATAAATATAGACTCGTCGACGGGAACAATAACAATTAGATCACCTGCAGATATTGCAGATAAAGCTGTAAGAGCACCGTCAACAAGCTGACATAAGAAAATATAAACAACATAAGAATACAAAAAAGTATTCTATGTTATAAAAATTCTTTTTTAAATAAATAGATTTTATAATTAAAAAATTTTATAAATTTGGAGAGTAAAATAAATGTATCTTGGAAGAATAATTTCAGTAGGTAGTAATGATAATGGATCATATGTAGCATACAGAGTATCTAGTAGATCATTCCCTAACCGAAAATCAGTAATAAATAATGAAAAAGTAGCTATTGTACCAACAGAAGGATCAGAAGGAGATATTTATAAAAATCCTTATATAAGTTATAACTGTATTGATATAATTGATGACATAGCTGTTGTAACCAATGGTTCACAAACTGATATCATTTCTGGTAAAATAAGAGAAGGTATGAACATGAGAGATAGTGTTGCTCTTTCATTATTAACTATGGATTATGAAAAAGATCAATATAATACACCACGTATAGCTGGAGCAATAGATCTTGAAGGTAATGGATATATTGGAATTGTAACCGATAATGGTATCAGAGTAGATGGTGTTAAACCAGGAGAAGCTTATTACGTATCTACCTATGAACAAACCACACCTAAAAGTGTAGAATTTAATGCAAAAACAGCAAAAGAAGCATCTGAATTAATATTTGATAAAGGTGCATTTAAAGAATTTACAAATCCTGTAACATCTTGTGCAGCATTTGGTAGAAATAAATGGGAAATAGACATTTAATTTCTTTATAATTTAATCACCCTTATTTTATTTTTTAAAAAAAATACAACTGGATTTTAAAATCAACCAGTTGCAAAAAATTTAAAGTTATTCTACTAACCATTTAGCTAATTTTTCTACATCTTTTTGTTGATCTTCTTTGGTTTTAAATGAATTAAGTGGATTATTATGTGGACATAATACAGAATCATTTTCTGAAAATCCAAGTGTACTTAAACAGAAATTAATATTATCTACAACAGGCATAATTTGTTCTTTTGGAAGTTCACCATATGTAAGAATTATTGCAGATTTTTTTCCAGTTGGTTTTCCTAGTTTTTCTAAATCAAATTCTTGATAAAATCTATCAATCAATATTTTATCTATCCCAGGTACATTCACATAATATACTGGAGATACATACAATACTGCATCACACTCTTTAATTTTATCTAAAAATTCAGTTGCATCATCATCAAATACACATTTACCAGTTTTTTTACAAGTATCACATCCAGTACAAGAATTAATTTCTTTATCTCTTACTTGGAATATAGTTGTTTTTATCCCTTTTTCTCCATAATATCTTTCTACATATCTAGTTATAGAATCAGAATTACCATTTTTACGTGGACTACCTGATATTATCATTACTTTTGTCATTAAAATCACCTGTTTTATAAAATTTATATTTATTAAAGTATTAGTATCTGTCAGTTAATAAAATAACTATTAATATACATGTATATATTTATATGTATATATATAATAAATTATTAATATATATTAGTTAATAAAATAATTATTAATATAATTTAAATATATTAATAAACTTCAATATTTATTTCAAAATGTTTAATAATATATGATAAAAGATAAAAAAAAACTAATTTATTTTAATTAAAATATTATTTTTCAAAATAAGTTCAATTAATTAATTAAAAATAAGATAAAAAGATAAATTTATAAAAATAATTTAAATTAAAAAAAGTGTATGATGAAAATAAAATATATTTTTTATTCACATCAAAATTAATCTATTTATTCAGATAACCATCCAGCTAAATTTTTAACTTGTTCTTCTTGGTCTTCATTTTCTAAAAATGCATCTGGTGCGAGATTACCTCCACATACAACATTTTTATTATCTGTGAAACCTAATACATTAAGAGCTTGTGCAATTTGTCCAGCTATTGGCATTACTTGTGGTATTGTCATTGTACCATTCGTAAGTACTATTCCTACTTTTTTATCTTCATCAGCATGTTTTTCATGACTTGGACTTATTACTTTAGATGGATCAAATTTTGCATAGGTTCTGTCTATAAATGTTTTAGATATTGAAGTTACATATGCAAAGTATATTGGTGATACAAATAATAAATTATCGTATTCATCAATTTTTGTTATTAATTCAGTTGCATCATCATCAAATACACATTTACCAGTTTTTTTACAAGTATTACATCCAACACAGAAATGAATATCTTTATCTCTTATTTGAAATATATCTACTTCTGCACCTTTTGCTTCTAATTCTTCTTTTGCTACATTAACTATTGCATCTGAATTTCCATTTGCTCTTGGACTACCATTTATTATTATAACTTTTGTCATGTGAATCACCTTATTTAGTTAATTATATTTTGAAGTTATTAAACATTTTATTAATTAAATTTTTTTTATTCATCAATTAATATTTCAAATCTTAATAATATTTTAATTAATCAAGAATCCTTTTGTTTCATTCATATATTTTAGCCATACATTAAGCATATCATCTTCTATTTTATAAGTTTTGTTTTCATTAAATCGTATAATACCTTTATTACTAAGTATATCTAAATATTTACTAAGTGTAGCTTTTGAAAGTGATGTTTTATTAAGTAAAGTAGTCCAAGTTAAATTATCAACAACAACAAGTATTTTAATAATAGTTTTTTCGCTATTATTTAATGTACCCTATGTTTAAAGCCAAAATATCAATATTTGATCCATTAAGGAAAGTTTCTTTAATTTTTTCATCATTGTATATAACATCTTTAGATAAAACATTAACAAAACTATTAATATACACCAGTATTC
>CAYNSJ010000071.1:0-11857 GCA_964399835.1 uncultured Methanobacteriaceae archaeon
ATATTTAATTAATACTAAAATAATATAGAATACTACTTTATAAGACTATATAATAATAATTTTTTTTAGGGAAGAACATGACAAAATATAATGGATATTTATTAATTGATGGAATAGTACAAGGTGTAGGTTTCAGACCTACTGTATACAGACTGGCTAAGGTAATGAATTTAACAGGTTACATTAGAAATATGGGTAATATTGTAGAAGTATTAATACAAGGTTCAATAGATGATATATACCTCTTTGTTGATGAATTACAAGAAAAAAAGCCAATACGTTCTGAAATCAATAATATTGAAGTTGAAATACAAGGAGAAGTTACACCTGAAAAAGAATATACTGATTTTACAATTATAGAAAGTAGTAATCAACTATCTGGATCTGCAGTTATACCACCAGATATGAGTATATGTGATGAATGCTTAGAAGAAGTATTAAACTCAGATGATAGACATTATTATTATCCATTTACTGCTTGTACCAATTGTGGTCCTAGATTCACCTTGATTGATAGTATTCCTTATGATCGTAAAAATACAACAATGAATCAATTCCCCCTATGTTCTGATTGTGAGGAAGAATACAATAATCCATTAGATAGACGATATCATGCAGAAGCTACATGTTGTCCTAATTGTGGTCCACAAGTATTTCTATACAAAGATGAAATGTTAGATATAAGAGATCCTATAAGAGAAGCTAGTAAATTAATTGATGAAGGAAAAATACTTGCTATTAAAGGAATAGGTGGAACACATTTAGTGTGTAAAACATCAACAGATGATGCTATTGAAAGATTACGTGAAAAATTAGGACGTAAAACTCAACCATTTGCTTGTATGACACCAGATATACAAACAGCAAATTTATTTGTAGATTATTCTAGGGAAGAAAAAGATATATTAGAATCTATTTCAAGACCTATTGTAATATTAGATAAATCAGAAGACTATCCATTATCTCCTTTATTATCACCAGGATTACATAATCAAGGAGTTATGTTACCATATACAGGGCTTCATCATTTATTATTTAAATATACAATCGAACCAGCATATGTAATGACTTCGGCCAATATGCCTGGAAATCCAATGTTAATAGATAATGAAAATATTATTAATGAATTAGATGATATTGTAGATTATTATTTATTACATAACAGAAAAATTTTAAATAGATGTGATGATAGTGTAATACGATTCCGTGAAGGAGAACCTGGATTTATCAGAAGATCCCGAGGTTATGTTCCTAAACCCTATGATTTTTCAGGTATAAATACTGAAGAAAATATTCTTGGTGTCGGCCCAGAACTTGATGTTACATTTTCAATATTAAAAGAAGGTAAATGTTATGTATCACAACACATAGGTAACACTTCCAAATATAAAACAACATTATTTATGGAAGATGCTATTGATCATTTATTACATCTTACTTGTACAGATAATTTAGACTGTATAGCATGTGATATGCATCCTGAATTTAATACAACGAAACTAGCTAAAAGATTAAGTGAAGAATATGAAGCTGAATTATTACCTGTTCAACATCATCATGCACATGCAGCTAGTTTAATGGCTGAATATGATCTTGATGAAATGATTACTATTGCAGCAGATGGTGTAGGTTATGGTGAAGATGGTAATATATGGGGAGGAGAAGTATTATACCTAAATAAATATGGTAATTATGTAAATTATGGAGGATTATGTTACCAACCAATGCCTGGAGGAGATCTTAGTACAAAATACCCAATCAGAATGGCATTAGGAATATTATACGATAAAATGGAAACAGAAGAACTTAGAGATCTTATGAAAAAAAATTATGCAGACTACTTTAAATATGGTGAAAAAGAAGTAGACATGACTATAAAACAGTTAGAAAATAATTTTAACACTACTCAAAGTAGTAGTATGGGTAGAGTATTAGATAGTATCAGTGTATTACTAGGAATTAGTAAAAATAGAGGTTATGAAGGAGAATGTGCAATGAAATTAGAATCTGCTGCTAAAAAAGGATCTGATATAATATCATTACCTGCTGATCACAAAGTTGTAAATAATCGTGCGGTAATAGATACTGGTGAATTATTATTAGATGTATTAGATCTATTAGATTCTGGAATTCCAAAAGAAGATATTGCATGTGCAGCCCAAAGAGTATTAGCCGAAGGTCTATCTGATTTAGCAATTGTAGCTGCTGATGTTCATGAAGTAGATTATATTGGAGTAACTGGAGGAGTTTTCTATAATGATTTTATAACCAAAGTTGTTCGCGAAAATGTATTACTCGAAGGTTATGAATTAATTCAACATAATACAACTTGTTCTGGTGATGGTAGTGTATCTATGGGTCAATGTGCAGTAGCTGGATGGCAAATTGATAGTAGATATTAATTTATTTTATTCCATTTTTTTTATTAAATATTAAAAACTAACATATGAAAAAAAATAAGAAAAATAGTAAATTTAATTAAATTTTATCTAAACAATAAGATTAAACTTATAATTTATTTTCGTAAAAATAGTAATCCATAAAGAATTACACCTATACCAAGAAGAACACCTATAAATTTAGGATCTATTGCAAATATTCCTACAAATATAAATAATACACCCAGTAACATACCATAAGCACTGACTTCTGTTACAAAATGACTATCAGATTTATCTATCCATTTATAAGTTAAAATGCTATTGAGTATTAAAAAAATACCTGTAATAACATAAGTCCATATACCTAACATATTTATGATTTTAAGATTTGCTAATAAATAAAGACCTATAATCATACCAATTATACCTAATACCAGTATTATTATTCCGTAATTAGTATGATGCATATTTTCAGTATATCCTATATATACAATCCAGATACTAACAAGAAGAAGAATTATACCTGATATAGCACCAACAGTTAACAATCCTAAAATAGGACTAATTAATAATATAAAACCGAGAATAATTGCAAATATTCCTGGAATCTGTTTAACTTCCATTCAATAACCTCCTTATTAAATAATTTTATTAATTAATTCTATCCAACCCAATATTTTTCTTTTATTTCTTGACTTAATATTAAATTTTAATTATTAATCAATATATTATTCTATTTCTGAAACAATATTATAAATAATTTATTAACATAATTTGAATATAATATAACAAAGCATTAACGAAATAACCATTAAATATTTAGTATTAATTTTTATAACTAGTTTATTTTTAAGATTAAAATATATACTCCTTTTATAAAACAGTACCACTTTTTAAAAAGTATAGTCAAAATAATTAATTGAAAATAATAAATTTTTGTTGTACGACATAACCTCAAAAAAAATAAAAAACTAAAAAGATTATATAATAATGAAAAATATAAAAAATAACAGATAAAAAAAACTAAAAAGAGGTGTATGGATTCAAAATTAACAAAAGCATAACAATAATTTTATTAACATTAATTACAATAATTTTACTAATGAATACTGTTTTAGCAACAAATAGTACACAATATCAAAATACAACAATAAATCATTCTATAAACAATAATACAAATGTAAATACAGAATATAACACAGATATTACTCAAAAAACTAATATAAATGTACAAAATAAATCTCAACTAAATAATATTAATACAAGTTATTCCACTAAAAAAGAGAATTTAAATTCTAATATAAATAGTACAAGTATATCTTCAAAAACAGATTTAACTAGTAATACAAATAATAATTATTCAAATAGTTATACTACAACAAATAAAACAATAAAAAAGGTTACAAGTTCAATAAAAACTTCTACAAATTATATTAAGGTTAATGTAGATAACTATGATGATTTAAAAGAATATTCTGAAAAAACAGACAATAACTATATAATAACATTAAGTGATGGAACATATAATCCAACATCAACAATTCATATCAATAATAATGTAACAATAATAACTAAAACTAATGCAATAATAGGATCTGATAATCCATATAATCCTGTTTATACAAGTTATAATCTAAATAATTTATTTATAGTTGGAAATAATATAAAATTTACAATTAACAATATAAAGTTTACAAATATTAAATCTTCAAGTAGTTCTTTTAATTTAATAAATTCTGAATATTCAAATAGCCGATTATATATTACAAATTGTACCTTTGAAAATATATCAACAGTAACATATTCAACAGCAGCATTAATTAAAACAAACTCCATAATTACTATTAAAAACTCAATATTTAATGATATTACAACAGCATATGGAACTGTATACAATACAAACACTCTTGCAATCATAAATAGTATCTTTTATGATAATAAAGGACAATATGGTATTATTTCTAATCAAAAAGGAATTTTAAAAATTAATAATAGTACCCTAAATAAAAATAAGATGATTGGTTGGGATGAAGGTAGTGGTGCTATCTATAATTATCATGGAAGAGTAAATATAATAAATTCAAATATGAATAATAATGAAATAACCTCTTCATATAAAAATGGTGGAGGAGCTATTTATAATTCATATGGTACATGTAATGTAATAAATACTACCATCAATAATAATTCTGCAAAATGTGATGGTGGGGCTATATATAATGATCATGGAAAAATAGGAATATCTAAATCTATCATATCAAATAATTCAGTAACACAAGATTGTGGAGCAATATATAATATTAATGGAAATATAACAATTTCAAATACAAGACTTTATAATAATAGTGCTCCATACAATGGTGGAGTAATATATAACAAAGAAGGAAATATAAAAATTACAAATTCACCTGTATATAATAATAAAGCTTTGTTATATGGTGGAGCAATATATAACAAAGAAGGAAATATAACAATAATTTCATCCACAACAAATACAAATACTGCAGGACTTGAAGGTGGAGTAATATATAGTTTAAATGGATATATAACAGTTAGTAATTCTATAATGAATAATAACAAAGCAATTCAATTTGGAGGAGCAATATCCAGTCAAAATAGTAAAATAACCATAACCAACTCCCATATTAACAATAATAAAGTATCATTATATGAAGGTGGAGCAATAAACATTAATTCTGGTGTTTTAATTATTAAAAAATCTGAATTAAAAAATAACCAAGCAACACAGTATGGAGGAGCAATATCCAGCATTAATGGACAAATAATTATTGACAATTGTACATTATACAAAAATATAGTTATATCTTACAATGGAGGAGCAATATATACAACATCCAGTAGTTTAAAAATATCCAATTCTAAAATAATAAATTGTAGTTCAAAAAGTAGTGTCCAAGCAATATATACCGACAATAATAATTTAAAATTAGAAAATAATATAATTACAAACGGAACAATAAACAATACCAATTATAATACTCCTATAATTACAGACGATTCAAATATCAAACAGGTAAATATAGTAATAAGTCCTATAATTACTCATGCTTATGATACAGTTCAATTAAATGCAACGGTAACTTATTCCGATGGTTCTGTATTAAATAATCAAGAAGTAATATTTAACATAAATGGAGTAAAATTAAAAACAACAACAAATAATGGTAAAGCTAGTGTATTTTATACAGTACCCGGATGGGATATAAATACATATAAATTAATTGTAACTGTTGAAAAAACAACAACATTCAATCAAACTAATGCAATTACAACATTTACCATAGCTAGAAAGAATGTAATTATAACTATGGATAAAATATTCATTGGAAAAACAGGAAATAACATAATTTTAAATACATTAATAAAAGATTATGATAACAATATAATTACATCAGGAACAATAACTTTTAAAATAAATAATAAAATTATTAGTACAGTAAATGTTATTAATGGAAAAGCATCCACACTTTATTCACTTAAAAATATTAATACAGGATTATACAATGTTACAGCCACGTATAATTTAAATAATTTATATTCATCCACTACAACAAATTCAAATCTTAAAGTTCAATCAAATATAATTACATTTAGTAGAGAAGATATACTTGAAGCAGCTACTAGAGTTAAAAGCTCAATAGAAAATAATTCAAAGTTACCCAATTATGTTAAAATAAAAAATACTGAAGTAACTATGCCTGATTTCTTATATTTAATGTGTCAAACATTAAAAAATAGCACATCATTATTCATATGTGATTTTAATAATGGAACACAAGCATACACAACAACATCTTCCTCAAATATATACAAAACAGAATATATGCAACTAGCAGATACTTTATTATATAATTATGCTACTACAGGTAAAACACAACCAGTTATTAATATTAGTGGAGGAAAAATAAGTTTTGGAGATACTATATACTTATATGCAAGAGCTCTTAATTACATATATATAAAGGGAAGTTACCCTAATTATTCAACGGCTATATCATTAATAGATCCAACAAGTAATATTATTAGTAGTAATTTACCTTCTGAATACAAAAAATATTTAGTATCATCAAACAATTGTCAAGTAACAAGTAACACTATTACATCTTTAGTTAAAAAAATAACATCAGGGATAACATCAACTTATAAAAAAGCTTTAACAATATTTAATTATGTTAATGATAACACATACTTTAGTGACTATTCAAATACACACTATGGTGCTGTTGGAACACTAACGAGAGGATATGGTAATTGTGTAGACTTAGCACATGCTATAATAGCTTTAATGCGTGCAGCTGGAATACCTGCAAGGTATATACATGCAAATCCATGTTATTTTACAGGAGGACGTGTATCAGGTCATGTATGGGCTGAAGTATATGTTAATGGTATATGGTACAAATGTGATGCTTCTAGTAACAGAAATAGTTTTGGTGTAATAAATAATTGGTACAAAGCAACAATATTAAGTAGATACATATCATTACCATTTTAATCCCCTCTTTTTTTATTTTAAAAAAATAACATGATTAAAAATATTTATTAAAAAGATAAATATACTAAAAATAATAAAAATAGTATCGTTATATAAAAAAAAATATAAAAAATTACTAATTATTAAAGAATAATATAAATGGAGATAAACAACGTGACATATGATGCAGAAGTATTAATTGTAGGCTGTGGAAACATACTATTTAAAGATGATGGATTTGGTCCAAAAGTTATAAAAGAAATGGAAGATAATATAGAAAAAAGACCATTACCTGATTATGCTATGACAATAGATGCAGGTACAAGTGCCCCCCATTATGTTTTTTCACTACCAAACCCAATGTGGGAAAAAATAATAATTTTAGATATTGCTGATTTTGATGGAAAACCAGGAGATGTGAAAATATTAGATCCTGAAGAAATACCTACAGGCAAATATCAAGACCCACATTCATTAGCTGTAAATGATCCTTTAGAAGATCTTAAAGAATGTGAAATTGTAATAATCGCATGTAAACCAGAAAACGTTTCTTCACCTTATGTAGAAGTAGGTTTAACGGATAGTGTTAATAATGCTATACCAAAAGCAATTGACATGGTATTTGAAGAAATAGATAAATATACAAAAGAAAAATAGAATTTATTATTACTTAACCTCCCAACTATTACTTCTTCTAAAATATTAAAAAAAATAAGAAAATAAAGAATTATCTAGTTGTAACAAATGCTCCATCAGACTCTACAATTATAGTATGTTCTGTTTGTGCTACCCTTGCATCAGTTTTTTCTTGTAATGCACTATATGGATAAATACAACGTGAAGTAATTAATGGTCTTAAAGCTCTATTTAATTGATGTTCATCATATTGATCTATAAACCATCGACGTGAGAATGGAAGATATTTATGTTCTTTACCTATCCTACCTAATAATTTTTTTGATTGAGGTTGTCTTAAAGGTCTAGTTCTTAAATATGAATAAATATAATGCTCAGGTAAATCTTTTACTAAACCTACACCATTAGTTGCAAATGGTTCTACAGCAATATGATCTCCTTCTTTTAATTCATGCGGATTTTTTTCTATTACATTAGGTACAGATAAACCTGCATGTAAATTCCATTGTTCTAAACTGTGACCAGTTAAATTTCCTACTGGATTATATCCCATGTCATTCATTGTAGTTTGTATTGTAGTACCAATTTCACCTAATGTTACACCAGGTTTTATAATACTAATAGCATTTTCTAATGCTTGACTAGAAGCATCAATTAAATCTTGGCTTAACTCTAATTGTTCTTGTGTTACTTCTTGTTTACCATCATCAGTTCTTCCAGGCATTTTTAAAGGATTACCATCTTCATCTACAGGATCTTTATTATCTCCTTCAATAATTACTGAAACCGCAGTATCAGAAATATATCCATCTACTTCAGCACCAAGATCTATTTTCACAAGATCACCATTACACAATAATGTATCATCATTTGGTGGTGATGTATAATGTGCTGTAATCTCATTTATTGAAATATTACATGGAAATGCTAATCCAGCACCTTTAGATTTTATCTCTGATTCTACCCAATCAACTAAATCTACTACTTTCATCCCAGCTGTTGCTTTTTTAGCAGCTTCTTTTCTTACTTTTGATGCAATTTTTCCTGCTTTTTCATATTTTTCAAACATTAATATCATAACCTCATTTAAGTTCTATTATCTTTTTTCATCAGATTAAAATTAATTAGTTCTGTTATTATATTATTTTTTAGATATGATTAAATCTTTTTATTACAAAATATATAGCATTTTCTTATATTAAACATTTAGTAGCAAATAATAAATTTAAAAAACTAAAAGAATCCATATCTTTTAATAAAATTAACTAAGATATTTTAAAGTATAAAAGTTTAATAGATAAACTTCAATATAACCAATAAATTTAACCAGTTTCTAAATATAAGTAAATAATATAATAAAAGTTAATTAAATAGTATACTATATAAATTATTTAAATAAAGAAATAATTTAAAATAATATATATTTTAAAATATACTCTTATTATTTAATTATAACTAAATAAAGGAAGAAAAAAAATGGCAATTACAATACCACCAAATCAAATAATATACATGGTGCTAGCTTTTATAGCACTTATTGCTATAATAATTATTGTTGTAGAATGGCGAAAAGCAAAACAATCAAAAAATAACGTAGAATTACTTGCTAAACAAGCAGAATTAAAAAAAATAGAGTTAGTAGAAAAAGATTTAGAAGACAAACGTAGAAAAGAAAACTTAACTGAATTATCTGAAGAAGATCAAGCAAAACTCAGAGAAATTAGAACCAATACAACTGCAATATTAACTAAAGCAGGACTTTTAAATGCAGAAGTTAATGAAAAAGTTGATCAATTAGAAGCAAAAAGTGAATTATTAAAACTAGAAAAATTAGCTAAAGATCTTGAGAAAAAAGAAAAAGAATTAGATCAAAAATTAAACAAATAAACTAATATAGTGGAGGTAACAGCACATGGATAGTCTAACAATTCTAGCGATAATAGTACTAGTAATAGCTATTCTAATACTGATCCATTATTATCTAAAAAGCACCAACAACAAAGTTTATGCAGATATGCATACTAAAGCTTCAGGATTAACTTCAAAAGTCGGAACTGAAGAATATATAAACAATTTTTCAGATAAAATGAATAACATGGGAAAAAAAGTAAAAAATCAAGTGCAAGATAATAATAACACGGATAAAATGTCATCTAAAATAAATCAATTCTTAGATGAACAAAGTGAACAAGTAATAGCAGACTGGGATTTAACTACACACAAAGATCTTGATTCAGTAATAGAAAGATATGAAAACTTAGAAAAAGACTTAGATAATTATAAATCATCTAATGATAAACGTGTAACTACTCTTGAAGAAAACTTTGATACTCTTGAAGAAAAAATAAACAAAATTGATATTACATTAAACAATGATTCTGAAGAAGAAAACAAAAAATCCAAAGTTAAAAACGATAAAATTGAAAAGCAATCAAAAGATAATATTAAAATCAATGATAACATATCATTTACACAATCATTAAGAAATGAAGGATTAATAGATTAAAATTTAACTTAGAACGAAGATGAATAGTTTTCACTATATCATTTTCATTACTATTTTTCTAAAATAATATTTAAAACAAAATAAGAACTAATTTTTAAAAGATGGCATGCTGAGAGTAACCCACCTCATGTTTTATTGCAGCATTTATCTTAGCAAGATACCTTTGTCTTTATTAGATTGACAATATTTACTTTTGCACTCCATGGAATTGACCGTTTCATCGATTATCCTAATTCTGGTATTATCAACCCAATTGTATCATCTTGAAACCAATTTAAGGTATATCGTATCGTTTCTGTTTCAGTATCACACTTCTCAGTGTATGTCAATTAAGAACATCATGGTTTCTAATAGTGGATGGAGTTTCCTCAGTGAAATAAATCACCGTTAACTGCACTTCAGCTTACCAAATATAAAATTATTAAAATATCTTAATAAATTCTAAAATATGTTAATAAATTCTTATAAAAATAGTTTAAAAAAAATCTCAATAAAAAGATAGCGGGGCCTAGATTTGAACTAGGGCTCTCGGGGTTATGAGCCCCGCGGGATCACCAGACTACCCCACCCCGCTATATAAAATTAAATTATTTAATTCTCTTTAACAGAACTATTACTATATTAGTATGAAGGGTTATATATAGCTTACTGTTTTAGATTTTAAAAAATAAAATTAACAATTATTAATATAAACAAAAGTTTAATTATTTTTTTGTATTATTTATTTCTCTATTTAAAGAATATGAAGTTACAGTACGTATAGCAACTATAATTCCTAAAGTTATAATCTGATCCATAGTTGGATCAAACACTGTTTTAATAAGATCAGCAACAATGAAAAAATCTAACACAAATAGTATTTTTGAGGCAAATTCAACTCTTAAATCATCAAAATTAATAGTTTCATCTTTAAATAACTCTAATTTTATCATTTGAATAAAAGCTTTAATACCACTTATAAATAAAATAATTATACCTAATATTCCAAAAAATAAGGATAAATACGATGCGATTAATGTTGCTGTAATCATATGTATAATTTTATTTAATCAACTATTCATAGTTTACTAATAGGTATAAACAGAAATAAATCAATAAAATTAGACAAGATTTTTGTTAAAAAAAACATTACAGGTTTATAATAAACCTGTTGCAATATTTGTGGCTTTTTTAAAATTATTTTTAAATTGTTCAGAGTTTAAAGAATCTAATACTTTTTCTTCCCACTCTGCATTAACTTTTATAGCTCTTTTAACCATTTCTTCGCCACTATCAGTCAAATTTAAAGTATATTTTCTTCGATCTTTTTTATCACGCACTCTGATAATATATTTACCTTCTTCTAATTTTCTAAACCCTTTAGCAACTGATCCTTTATCAATTTTTAATTTATTTGCTATATTTTCTTGACTTATACCTTTATTTAGATATATTTCAATTAATAAAGAGATATGACTGTAATTTAATTTATAATCTTTGAATGATCGATTTATATAAGTATTATAAGATCTATGAAGAATATCAGCTAAAATTCCAAAAGGTGGAACATAATGAGCATCATCATTAATCTCTACAGGTAATTCTATATCTATTTCTGTTTTTTCACCTTTATCAACATCATTTGGTTGACTTAATTCATTAATGACCATAATTATCACATCTCTTTCAAATTATTTTGGATACAATTATAAAATATATTTAAACTACTATATAGTTGTTATTACAATTATTGTTATAACAATTATTGTTACGACAATTATTTTATTCAAAAAAAGCATATATCATGGGAATGTGAAAAAATTATTTTATGAAAATGATTAATGATTTTCATTTCCATTT
>CAYNSJ010000072.1:0-11719 GCA_964399835.1 uncultured Methanobacteriaceae archaeon
ATTTAAATAAAAATTACAATACAGCACCAGAAACTATCTTAAATGATACAGAAACACGTATATATGCTATGGCATTGATACATGAGAAAATTTATGGCTCTAAATCCTTGTCTAATGTTAATATTAAAGATTATGTAGAATCATTAGTTGAATCAGTATTGGATACTTATATGTCCAATATTCAATTTCATTCTGATATGGATTCAATTGATCTTGAAATGGATGAAGCTATCCCTTTAGGTTTAATAATAAATGAATTAGTGGTTAATTCAATTAAGTATGCATTTTCTTCAGAAGAAGAAGGAAATCTATATATTCAATTTAAAGAAAAAGATAATTGCTATTGTTTAATAGTTAAAGATGATGGTAAAGGATTACCAGATAATTTTGATTTAGATAATCTTACAAATTTAGGTTTAACAGTTGTTCAGAGTCTTGTACTACAAATTGATGGAATATTATCTCTTATAAACTGTAATGGAACTGGATTTAAAATACAATTTAATAAAACATAATTATTAAATGTATTTTTATCTTTTATAGGTACTATTACTATTATAATAAACTAGTTATATATTTAGGTTAAAAATAAAAAGGGTGTTATTTTATGTTATTAAAATGTGAAATTTGTTATTGTGAATTTGATCATACTAATGCTGGAAAATGTGATTGTGGATATGACTGTGGGGGTGCATCTGTCAAATGTCCTACATGTGGCTGTGATGTAGATGTTCCAGAAGAATTAAGAGAAGAAGTTTTAAAATATAGAAGAGAAAAATCCGTTTTCACTAAAACAGAACGTTTATTAGAAGAGAATAATTTGAAAGAATAATCAAAAAATTTTACTTTTTTTAAATATACTATTTTCAAGATTCTAAATATAACAAACTATTATTAAACATTAACTAAATGTAATTATACATATCTTTTTTCTTCCCATACACTTTGAATAATAACATTTTCACTATCATCAATTGCAATAACTATGATTAATTCTTTATCATTATGTGATTCTGATGGATAAAAAAGTTTAAATTCATTACTCTTATTATCAGAAACCATATCTAAGGGATCTATTTCCAATATGACTTTTTTTATATAATTTTCATTAATATCTCTTGTCGTTTCACGTTTAAAACAGTGTCTTGTAAATATTAATTTATTCTTATTTAATTCTCTAAGTATTTCATCAGCATCTCCAACAGTATACATTTTATTATTGTATCCATATCCCATTTTATTCACCTAATTTCTTAATAAAAATATTATGTTTTAAAATATAATAAACTTTTAGGGTAGTTTATCTAAAATTATTATATAAAAGTATATCATTTAAAAAGATAAAATAGATTAGATTAATTTATTATATTAATTGAAGTATATAAAACATTAAACAGATAATTGAGTAGAGTATATCACTAAATAACAATAATTGCTATAATAATAACTATTTATATAATGATAACTATAGTAAAATTAGCAGATAAAAAAAATTATATACTGATAAATTAATATTATTTTGAAGTTATAATGAATATTTATCCAAATACTCTTTTAAGGATTTTAAAATAGGATAATATAATTTTTTAAAATAAGGGTTTTGTTAATAAAGGAATTTAAAATTAGTTAAGTTAAATATTTTTGTTATGTGATGAAAATATAAATTTTAAATTATAAATAATTTATTTAAAGGAAATCAAGGAATTCAAAAGTCCTAATAAGATAATTCTATTTTTTTAAAGGTATAAAACAAAGAAAGACGTATCTTTCTAATATAACAATAGGGAGAAGAGAAAGTGATTGATGCAATTAACATAAAAATATTAGATAAATCAGGAGTTTTAGGGAAAATTACAGATTGTATTGATAAGAATAATGCAAATATTATTCATACTCATTTATATTTAGAATCTAAGGATTATGGTTATATCTTTATTGAATTAAATAAGGTTGAAAATTTGGATGACTTAATAATTCAGATTGAAAATATAGAAGAAGTAGTACAAGTTAATAAATCCCAGTCTATGGATGAAGTATGGGGTAAAAGAGTTATAATTATGGGCAATGATAGGAAATTATCCCAAGTAGCAATAGGTGCAATTACAGAAGCAGATAGACATAATCTTCGTGGTGAAAGAATTAGTGTAGATACAATACCTATAGAAGATGAGGATAATTTTGTAGAGGCTATAAAAGCTTTAGGATCTTTACCCCGAGTCGGTGTTCTAGTATTGGCAAGTCCCTTAATGAATGATAAGTTTGTTAGTTTAATTAAATCATTACAAGTAAATTGTAAAGTAAAAGTTATTTCAGTTAATATCTTTGATTCAATATATAATTATGCTGATTTAATTGTTAAAGATCCGGTTCAAGCAGGTGTAATGGCTGTAATGTCTATAGCAAATACTTCAAAATTTGATATAAGTAGACTTAAAAAAGTTTTATAATGTTTTAATATAAGTATGAATTTTGGAAAAATCTATTAAATTAGTAATAGTCTAAATTAAGAAAGATATAATACTATTTTTCTATATACTTTTTGTGTATTTTTTATTAATTAAATCATAATTTATAGGGTATTTTAATAAATTATCATCATATTACTAAAGATATTCATTAAATTCATCAAATTATTTTAATAGTTCTCTTTTTCTATACTTATTTAAGGCTTCATAATGGATTTATTTATTATTTTATATTTACCTAAGTAATAAATTAGATTTTTTAGTAATCTATGAATTTTTACTATATTTAATCGTTATTTTGGATATGAATTTCATATAATATCAATAATTATGGGGAATAATATTTTAAAAACTTTTCATTTTTATGAATATCTTAAACTGAACAAACATTTTCTACAAGGTTATTTAAATAATTCATTATAATCCTATTTTTCACAATATGACTGATTTGTAGTATCATTATATTCATTATTTTCAGGAGCTTTTTCTATATTTTTGTCTAATGAATTTAATTTTTCTTCGGATATATTCAAAGATTGTATTTTAGAATATAAATAATTATATTGTTCTAGGTAATAGTCACGAGCGATTTTTTCTAGATAATTTTTTAATTCATATTTATCAGTAAACTTTTTTTCTAAAGTATCATATAATAATATTTCATAATGTATTGTATGATGTTTATTTATTTTTTTAATTGTTTTTATTAGATCAACAAATGATTTAATATCATCATCTTCAATTGTTTTATTGCAAAATAATTCACTAACTTTCTCATAAATTTTATATTTATTTTCAAATGATTCAATACTTATTGTATCTGTATTTGATTTAAATTTTGAATTTAATAATAAAATAATCCAGTTTATCATCTCTTGAAGATTATTATGATCTTTATTAATTTTTATAAGTTTTTCAATATATTCATCTAAATATTCAAGTTTTACTGTTTTACATAAATCATTTGCTAATGATGAAAGTTCTTCTATTAAATAAGAATCATAGTTTTCATCTATTAAAAATAACATCCACTGGAATATTTCTTTTTCAAGTTTTGGATCAGATAATAATACATACTTAGTGGTAAAAACACAATTTATTGCAATATAATGAAGAGCAAAATTATCTTCCTTACAGTACTTGCTCACATTCAAAATATTTGTATAAAGTTCTTTAGTTAAATCATTTATAGTTTTACCCAATTGTTTGTCAAATAAAATTTCAAGGTCATTTTTTATAAATTCACTAGCATCATATTTTATTTTAGGTAAATTATAAGAAAGAAATTGATTATTATTTAAATAAGTGATGTTAGATGGAGTAAAAATTTGATTTATTTTTTTATTATAATAAATCAGATCATCATTAGTTATAGTACTTTTAAATTCACTTTTAAAATTTCTAGCTAAATCAGGATAATCTGCTATTTTTTCTATAAGAAATTCTTTTAGTTGATCTTCAGGAACAGTTTTCATTAATATTTTTATCTGATTTAATTCATCATCTGATACTGTAGGTTCAATAGTTTCTATATTATCTTCAGAATCTCCTAAAGCATAGTAAAGAGCAGCTAGATGTTTACAATTATGTCCATTATAAAAATAAGGGCAGGTACAATTTAAATCTAATATATCCATTGTATTTTCATCAATTATCATAGAAACATCGTAATCATATGTACCATGTACTACTGCTGTTATGAGTTCACCTCTTATAGTTATATCTGTTACTTTATTTTGTTTATAATAATTTAAACCACGTTCTAAGATTTTATCTTCGAATGAATATTTTTCGTCTGACATTTTTATTTACCTATTCTTTTAAAAAGTTATCTTCATCTATTTTTATTTGAATTACTTAATATATTTCCTATTAATAATTATAATACAATTTTTATTGAATTAATATGATGATTATAAACCCTTTTATTACTTATTTCTATTTTACAAATATTACATTCTTTTTTTTATTAAATACTTATATAAATTCAATTATAAATATATTAATAAGATATCTAAAAGATTCAATAAATCTAAATATGATTATTTTTGTATAGTTTCAATATGAATTTGTAATTTAGTAAAATATAATATAATAATTTAAATATTTGTTTTCAACTATTTAAAAGTATATTCTATTTATTTAGTTATTAAAACAGATAATAATCGTTTTTAGCTAAAATTATTTGTATTAAACTAGCTAAAAAAATTATAAAAAAAATAATTTATATTTAACATACAATACACAAATGTTATGTAATTAAAAGATATCTAATTAAATCATGATTTGATTAAATGGTAAAAATGAATAATAAAAAAGTATTAATGTTTTTAATTATTCTCATTATATCTATCACTGCTGTTAGTGCAGCAAATGTAAATGATACAGCTACAACTACTTCTGTTCAAGATACACAAAGTCAAGTAACAACCCAAACAAGTTATCTTACAGATAGTTTTGTAGCTAATAATGAGGTAGTTAATAATACAAAAACTATAAAAAAAGACATAAATAATAAAGAAAATACCGTCGTTAATACAAAACAAGATAATATAAACACAAATAAAAAAATACAACAAAGTAATATAAATATTATTTCAACAGAAAACAAAGAAACTCAATTACAAAATAACACAAATACACAAACAAAATCCATTGTTAAATTATCTAACGATACAAACACGTTATATATAAATTCATCATATACAGGTAATACATCTAGTGGTACTAAAGAAAATCCATATACAACAATTAATGATGGATTTAATAATATAGGAAATAATTCTGATGTATACATAGCTGATGGAGAGTACAACATAAATGAAACAGTAACTATCACAAAAAGCCTAAATATAACTGGTCAATCACAAAATGGTACAATAATATCTGGAGATATGTATCATGGAATATTTAATATTCAAAATGATAAAACAACAGTAACCATAAGTAATATTACATTTTCCAATGTTAGATCAGAAAATGATGGTGGATTAATAAATAATTCAGCTACATTAAATGTTATAACTTCTACATTTATAAATAATAAAGCATTAGAAAATGGTGGAGCAATATATAATGCAGGTACATTATATGTTATAAACTCAACATTTACTAATAATACAGCTATAAATAAAGGTGGAGCAATATACAATAAAAATTATACAAACATCATAAACAGTGCATTAAATAACAATCAAGCATATGATAATGGTGGAGCAATAGAAAATGTTGCAGTAATGATTCTTAATAATGATAAAATTAATAACAATATTGCATTAGCTGGTGGAGCAATAGAAAGTACTGGTAATTTAACGATCAAAAGTACTGAAATTAAAAATAACACAGCTAATTTCTCTAATGGTGGAGCAATTCTTAACAAAAATAGTCAAATTGTTATAATAAATGCTACAATAAACAACAATACTGCAAGTTGGGTTTCTGGAGCAATACATAATATAAATTCACTAATAAATATTACAAACAGTACAATAAACAATAACAAAGCAGAAGTATATGGTGGAGCAATATCTACTGAAAATTCAACTTTAATTTCTATTAATAATAACATATCTAACAATAAAATAACAACAAATGGTGGAGCAATATTTAGTATAAATTCATATATAACTTTAATTAACAATACTTTAAATAATAACAATGCAACAACTGGTGGGGCAATAAACAACAAAAATAACAGTAAACCAAGGAAAAATAATCAATTTAAATCCTATTCAAGTACAAAAAATAGTTCAAAATTTATTTAATAATAATGTAACATATGGAACACCAATATTTAATAATGATTCATCAAATCCTACTTATACTGTACAAGTAATAGAAGATTCTTATAATGGATACTATGTATATATTAATGCAACTAATGGTGAAGTAATAGGATATGCTAGATATGAACTATCTCAAAGTGGAATAGGAGGTAGAATTGGTTGTTACGATGGAAATAATTATATCAATACGTTATCTTAAATAAATGATTATACTCCTTTATTTTTTTTTAAAGAACATTAAATATTTGTTCTTTTATTCTTTTTTTGAAATAATAAATTTTTTAAGAAAGATCTAATTTTTATTAATTTTTTTAAATAAACAGACAAGAAAATAGTTTAAAAAAAAGGTTTAGAAAAAAGAAAATAGGAGGATTAACTTTTATTTTTTAATTCATTAGCATTGCTTTTAAGTATTTTATATATGTTTTCGGCTCCTATGATTTCTTCTTTTGGAACGTTCCAATCTGATGGATGTAATATGAATGGTTTGGTTTGTGTTCCTCCCATACCTCCATGGCTTCCTACTAATTCTTCAAAGGCACATACTTCACCAGTCTGTTTATCATAAAAACTGTTTACTAAAATATCAGGAGTGTATTTAAATGAATTACTTCTTCTGATATGGTCTGCTGCATGTTTTCCAAAGTCTTCTAGTGGATTTTTACCTTCTATTTTATTAGTATCCAGGTAGTATATACCTTCTGATCCAATTACCATTGGTCCATTTTTTTCAGATTTTACTAATATAAATCCAACATATTCATTGTTTACAATTCCAGGTATTAAATCAGGGAACATTGATATCATTTTTTCATAGGTAAGTCTTTTATTCCATTGAGTTAAATATATCATACCAAGGTTTCCTGATGCTAATACGATAAGTTCTGAATCTTCAGGTTTTTTTGTGGTATGTGTTTTTGCTGAATATTTTTGAATATAATCTATATTATTCTTGTATTTTTCTTCAAGAGAACGTATTTTTTTAAAGGGTACAAATACGGACTGAAGATGATCTCCATTTGAGTTCATGTTACTGTACATAGTCATATCTTCTGGTAGTAAACTTCTGACAAATTCTTCAAATGGTTTTCCGTATCTTTGTGTGAATGTTGCACCGTTACATTGTCCATGATCTGATTGAATTACAAGTTGATATTCTCGTTCAGAATATTTATTTGCTTCTTCAAGACGTGCTATTTGTTTGTCCATTCCTCTTAATGAGTACCATGCATCTTCATCTCTTATTCCTGAGTGGTGTGCTATTTCATCGTATCCTAAATATGTAGAGTATGCTATGTCTATATCTCCTATCATCATATCACCAATAAGTGTCATTGTATTTATTTCTCGCATAAATATATTACTACCTGCTCTTGTTGGAATATATTTTAAATCACGATGAATTCTAGGTTGGATATCTTTTACTGAATGTTTTATTTGTGAGTATATTTCTAGTATCATTTCTCCTGCAAATAATGCTACAATACGTGCAAAGTTATAAGGGTTTGAAAATACTGAATACCATGCTTTATTGTATAGTTTTTGGATGTTTGATATTTTACTGAATGTAAATATGACATTGTCTGTGTCACCTGAGAATAGATTTGATCGACTTGCCCCATTTTCTGCAAGTAATCCGTTACCATTACTTATTCTTTGTTCTATCATTTTTACATCGGAAAATCCTGAGCATTGTACCATTTTGTTTTCATGTTCTTTTTCAATCCATCTAAATGCGGTTATATTTGTATTGTTTCCATGTAATATACCTGCTTGGCTTGCTCCTGTTTGGCTGGATAAATCTGTTTCCCATTCTCTTAGTGTATGGTTTCCTTCTTTGATCCATCTTTCTACTGTTGGCATGTACCCCTTTTGTATAGAGTCTTTAAGTACATCATGTGCTAATCCATCTATTTCAACTATTATAACTCCTGGATAATTTTTAATTGGATTTTTTCTCCTTTTTAAAGCATCTCTTGTAACAGCTCTATAATAAGAACTGTTATTATTGATTGTAAATAATGTAGATAATATTGTGGTTATTGCTGCCATTGCAATTGGTGTTAAAATTAATCCAAAGCCACCTATTGAAAAACCATCAATGAATAATTCACTTATATATAATACAAGTCCATCTAATATTAATACACCTACTCCAAACGTATATACTAAAAATGGCATGAATACCCTTATTAATGTAGGCCATATTATAGAATTCACAATACTCACGATAAGTACAACAAATAAAGCTGTTGTAAAGCTATCTACTGTTTCACCCCAATTTAAATAACTTATTAAACTTAATCCTAATGTATTTCCAATGAATATAATAAATGTTCGCAGTATATATTGTTTTCTTGAAATTTTTTCTATTTCTGGTTTATATGGTTTTTGATTTTTGTTATCTGTAACCACATAATTACCTCCCTTCTTTTTTTTAGATGTATATAATTATATTAAAAATATTATTTAGTTTTTATTGATGTATATCTGATATTTTCTTTATTATAAAGATTTACTAATATTATTTTGAATTTGAGGTATGCATATTTAGTTTAAGTAACTTTAATAAAATATATTTTAATAAACCTTTAATTTTATGGGTCTTGTTTTATTTTTCTTTAATAGATTTAAAATTAGTAGTAATAATTCTAAATATTAAATAGAGAAAAATTTTAGTAAATATAAAAGTTAAGAGATTCTTTAATATTTTTACAAGTTGATAATTAGTATTCTTAAATAATAAATGATATAAAGTAGTAATAATAGAAAATAAATTATAAAAATAATTATTGTGTTAGATTTTGTTAGATGTTATTTTAATTGTATAAAAGCTTATTAAATTTAAAAATAGGATTAACTACTTAAATAAACTCTTATATTCAATTAAATTAAGGAGAAATTAATGACAAATGTTTAATTTAAAAAATATAGCAATTATGATGTTGATTTTAATGTTATCAACAGTATTAGCCTCATGTGTATTTGCTGCAGATGAAGAAAATTATGGTGATATAAAATATGAATTTAATGTATCCAATTTAACATTTAGTTATAATGACCATAATACTTCAACATATGAAGGGGATACAGGATTAGATGCAGCCTATTGTAAAAATACAATAGATAATAAAACATATAGAATACCTGTAGCAGAAGTACGTGGATTAGCATATGCATCTAAAGGTACATTTAAATTCAATGAAACTATTGAAATAACTCATAGTTTATCTTATAGAGATAGTAGAGATTATGATTATATAGTGCTTTTTATGTATTATAAAAATGGTACTGAAATACCAACATTAGATATAAGTGATGATGATTTAACATTAGAACAAAGAAATTATTTTGATAATTATGCACAAGAAAAACAGGATTACTATCAAAGACAACAAGAATTAGATATGCAAAGCTTAGGTGATGACTCTTTATATAGATCCTCAAGTAGTAATAATAATCATAATTCACATTTCGGTTATTATGTAGGAACAAGAAGATCTGGAATAGTGTATTATCCTTAAATAAATTGATACATAATTAAAAGAAAACTAATCAAATGGAGAAGAAAAAAATGGTTAATTTAAAGAAAATAACATTATTGCTAGTAGTTTTAATGTTTTCAACACTGTTAGCAACGAGTGTAAGTGCAACAGACTTTAGTGAAACAACTGTAAAACATGATTTTAATCCTACTAACTTTACATTCTGTTATAATGATCATAATACCTCAACTTATGAAGGAGATACTGGATTAAAAGGAGCATATTGTAAAAGTACAGCAGATAATTATACTTATTGGGTACCTGTAGAAAATGTTCGAGGATTAGCATATGCATCTAAAGGTACATTTAAATTCATAGAAAATATTGATATAACAAGAAGTTTACATAGTGATGATAGGGATTATGATTATATTATGTTAAAAATGTATCATAAAAATGGTACTGAAATACCAACATTAGATGTTAGTGATGATGATTTAACAGTAGAACAACAAAAATATTTTGATAATTATGAACAAGAACGTCAAGATTATTATCAAGAACAACAACAAGAAGATTTAGACAGTATGTCTGATTATTCATATAGTAGTAGTTCTAATAACCATAGATCACATTATGGATATTATGTAGGAACACGTGGAGCAGGAATAATATATACTCCATAATTTAACCTCCTCTCTTTTTACTTTTTTTTATTAAAAATTTTAATTTGATAATGATTTTATTTAAAATATATATTCATTTTAATACCATAGGTAGTAGGGTATGCAATTTAAAGAATTAATTAGTATTTATTAGATATAAAAATAATACTTATACCCCTATAGGTTGCTATTAACCTTTATATACTCTTATATTCATATAAGAATATAGACATAGATTATTAAGAAAAATAAGAAAGTTTAAAATTAAAAAAAATAATTTTAAAATAAGGAGATGAATAAATTGCACATACCTGACGGAATAATACCAGTAGGTAGTAATTATCAAATAATAATATATACCGTAATTGCTATTATAATATTAGCCATCATATTTTATAAAACTAGAAAAGAACTAACAGAAAAAGATATACCATTAATAGCAATGTTCATAGTTGCAGCAGTAGTAGTACAACTTATAGAATTACCATTACCCGTAGCTGCATGTGTTCATGCATCACTTATTACAATTATAGCATTATATGACCTGAAAAAGTCAGTGATTGTATATACATTTGTAACTATAATACAAGCATTATTAATACATGAGGGTGGAGTAAGTGTAATAGGTATAAACTTATTAAATCTAGCAATAATAGCACCAATAGCAGCATATAGTATATATCATTTATTATCTTCCATTAATAAACAAGCAGCACTATTTATATCAGGATTTGGAACTATATCCTTATTAGGATTAATAGCAAGTATAGAATATGCCATAGCAGGAGCATTTCCTATATCCTTTGGACTCACAGTAATTACTCCAATAGAAGTACTAGTAGGAGTACTTGAAGGATTTGTAACATTATTTGTTATGAATACTCTTGTAAAATTAAAACCAGAGCTAGTACCTGTATTAACAGAAGAAAAATAACTGGATTTGATATAAATGAATTTAAAATTAATAGCTATAATAGCATTAGTAGCAGTAATAATTGGTGGAAGCTTATACATAGTAACTAGTGATTCATTTGATGATTCAGCATTAGAAGAACATGAAGAAGAACATGAACATGGGGAAGAAAGTAGTCATGAAGAAAATAATACAACACATCAAATAGTAATACCTCTAAAAATAGAAAACATACCTTCCAATTAACATAAGAATAACATAACATACATATAAAAACCTCCTAGAAGATTTATTTCAACATAATAAATTTTCTATTCGTACATCTTTTTTTTAAAATTTTAATAATAAATAAATGCTCTGTAGAAAACCTATTTTTGATTGAGTTGAATGAATCTATAAAGATTAA
>CAYNSJ010000073.1:0-11344 GCA_964399835.1 uncultured Methanobacteriaceae archaeon
TAGTATAGAAACAATATCTAATAAGTAATCTATACTATTAAGTCTATCACTTTAAAATGAACTTAATAGTATAGAAACTAACACTAACCGCCATATATTCAATTTGTTAGAGCGTTCTTTAAAATGAACTTAATAGTATAGAAACTCTTCAAGTATAGTATCTAGTTTATAATATGCTTCAACTTTAAAATGAACTTAATAGTATAGAAACACTGTAACTACTCCAACTTGGACTACTTATAACTGGCTTTAAAATGAACTTAATAGTATAGAAACTCGGATGGGCGTTCCCCCTCAAACGTTGCTTCGTTGCTTTAAAATGAACTTAATAGTATAGAAACATGTACGTGTTCCAGGATTCACTAAATACGTACCATCTTTAAAATGAACTTAATAGTATAGAAACCATAGAAACAAGATGGTAAAAAAAATATAAAATAAACTTTAAAATGAACTTAATAGTATAGAAACAAGGGGAAATGTATTATGACAAATACTAATAATAATAACTTTAAAATGAACTTAATAGTATAAAAACGATCTGGTTTATACCATTTTGTGTTATATTCCCATACTTTAAAATGTACTTAATAGTATAGAAACGCAGTCTACCGTCTTAAACTTCTTGACTATCACAACACTTTAAAATGTACTTAATAGTATAGAAACAACCTCTTGACTATCACAACAAAAGTAGGAGAGATTCTTTAAAATGTACTTAATAGTATAGAAACGTAGTTGTAACATCGGATTCAGTATTTGTAACTGGCTTTAAAATGTACTTAATAGTATAGAAACCTAAATTTCTTATATTCACTTATTTTATCTATAGATACTTTAAAATGTACTTAATAGTATAGAAACCTTCGTTTAATGCTAATGCTTCTATTAAATTATTTTCTTTAAAATGTACTTAATAGTATAGAAACATTGCTTGTTCTGCAGTCATACTTTTTGTATCTTTTCTTTAAAATGTACTTAATAGTATAGAAACAGATATAGTGTACTTGTTCAAATGCTGCAAGTGTCAACCTTTAAAATGTACTTAATAGTATAGAAACTCAAAAGAATATTTAAAAAACATATTACTTAATCTAGCTTTAAAATGTACTTAATAGTATAGAAACAACAGTATCTTCAAACAACCAATTAAAAGAGAATTGTCTTTAAAATGTACTTAATAGTATAGAAACATCAATATCCAATTTCCTCGTATGATAAGATATTTCCTTTAAAATGTACTTAATAGTATAGAAACCTTGGAATGTACTCATACTAGTAGCATAGTGTTCGTCTTTAAAATGTACTTAATAGTATAGAAACATAAACCAGTACGACTTTTACTACAACCTGTATTTGGCTTTAAAATGTACTTAATAGTATAGAAACATTGATAACCTGCATCTCCTGTGTTAAAGTACATTTTCTTTAAAATGTACTTAATAGTATAGAAACAAAAAGTAGATACTACAGGATATAATACTACAAATACTTTAAAATGTACTTAATAGTATAGAAACCAGATAGTGCTACTAGTGGAGCAGTACAACCATTACAGCTTTAAAATGTACTTAATAGTATAGAAACGCTAAAATAGAAATAAGACTATGTAAAGTCTTAGATCTTTAAAATGTACTTAATAGTATAGAAACATTATATGTAATTCATGATAAAAAATTATACATAATACTTTAAAATGTACTTAATAGTATAGAAACTAATATAACTTAGTGCAATGTATATTTCACGTATTATCTTTAAAATGTACTTAATAGTATAGAAACATATCACAGGAATTTGTATTGCTATAGCTTCTTCTTCTTTAAAATGAACTTAATAGTATAGAAACGTAGCGGTAGTTGTATCTTCTGCAAAAGATAATGTACTTTAAAATGAACTTAATAGTATAGAAACAGTGTAACAGTAGTGCCAGGTTCACCAGTTACTGGACTTTAAAATGAACTTAATAGTATAGAAACCATCATACGGTGTTCCATTTTCATCGAAGTTTTTTCCTTTAAAATGAACTTAATAGTATAGAAACTGATTTGTTTTTTTATGGTTTATTTTTTGTTTTATTCTTTAAAATGAACTTAATAGTATAGAAACAATCAATAGCAAAACAGTTTGATATTAAATATATTTGTCTTTAAAATGAACTTAATAGTTATAGAAACGAACATGTAGAAACAAAAAAAATAAACAACTTTTGTCTTTAAAATGAACTTAATAGTATAGAAACTAAAAATGATAAAGAGGTATATTATCCATGGATATTTCTTTAAAATGAACTTAATAGTATAGAAACTTGTTGTTTCTTCTTCAGGATTTAAACTTAATAATAATCTTTAAAATGAACTTAATAGTATAGAAACTATTGTAAGAAGATCCATATGTGACATACATGCTACAACTTTAAAATGAACTTAATAGTATAGAAACGCAAGACACGAAGAAGAATGTATATATTTTGTATAACTTTAAAATGAACTTAAAAGTATTAGAAAAAGTAAATCTCATGACACCAGAGAATATACATGTCAACTCTTTTATGTATGAACCACTTATAGATATGAGTGATTATTATTTAAAAACATTATATCGAGAAGTTAATGAATTATAAGTTATACTACATTAAGTATAACTTATTTAATGTACTGTTTCTTTAATTGTATAATCTTAATTTATTTTTCTTTAATTTATTTTAGATATTACTTATTTTTAAATAGTTAAAATCTAAATAATGGTAATAACTTCTCATTAGCATAAATATCTAATTTAGAATCATATAAATAATTATAAAACATACAAAAATATCTGAAATCAGATAATTCAGGTATTAAGTTACTTAATTCATCTAAAAATTCATGTAATTTAAGATTATTACTATAATACTCATCAATTTCTTCAGATATTTCAGAGCTCAACTCATTATTATTCATGAATGATTCAAAGAATATAATAGTGTCAATAATATGTTTATTAATAATATAATATTCAGGATTTAAGAAATATAAAGTTCTAGTCAATATATCTGTTTTGAATCCTAAGAATAATCGATTATTTGAAAAATCTTCAAATATTTCTTCTTTTTGATCATTAAATTTGTTATTTAGTTTTTCTAGGACGTTAACATATTCTGTTGATATACTTTTAAGTCGAGACTCAGGATAATTCTCCTTTGAAATTTGTTGAGAATCTTTATCCGTTATAAAGATATTATTATTTATATTAATCAAATGATTTAGAACATCATTAGTTACATCTTTTCCATCATTTTTATCTTGAAGTATCTTTTTATAGTTATTACTTACTTCTTCTGATTTAATTTGAATCTCTTTTAAATTTTCTTGACCTTTATCACTATTTAGACATTCACTTTCAAAAGAATCATATAAATATGCTAATATATTTTTATTAATTTCATCATGTGCATTGGAATAAGTATCTATAATTTGATTCCATTTATCAAGACTTAGTTTATACAAAGTTCGTCTAGTAAAAAATGATTTTTTAATAAAAAACTCTTCAGTTGTTAACCATTTAACTTTTCTTTTATGATCCAAAAGATAATCATTTTTCAAATCTGTTTCCTTAGGAGGAATATAATCACTTGTAATTATCCCAATACCAAATATATTATCAAAACCATGATTAACTACAAATAAATCTCCAATTTGAATTTTATTAGTAAAATTCCAGATCATTGAAGCTATTGCAGTAAAATCTTTATTTTTTTATGAATTTTATTTTCTTCTAATAATTTATTTTTGATTTCATCAGTATTGTTAAAATCACGATAATCCATATTAATATTAGGATTTAAATCAAACCAACCAAATCCAATATAATTATATTCAACAAATTGTTGCCAAGATTTAACAGAAATATTATCCTCTTCTACCCCAGAAGCAATTTTCCATATATTGACATGTTTATTTTCTTTAGAATTATCTATTTCATATTCTTCTAGTTGAAGATCCTTGATTGTCATAATAATAAATATGTATTCACTATATTTATTTTCATCTCTTTTATATTAAGAAAATAATTTGTTATCATTTGATCCTATTAAAAATAGATTCTATTAAATTAACCCGGATAATTTAATTATTTTAAATTTAAAAAAAGAAATAATAGAAATTATGATAAAATAGAATAAGTAATAATAGTTATTACATTTAATTTAATAACAATATGTTCTTTCTATTTTTCAAGAATTCATCTTTATTCATTATTGTTAGTTTTTTATCATATGCTCCTTCATCTATTATTTTTATCCCATCCCATACTACAAGTATATTTGGATTTTCTAGTGGTACTTTTTGATAGTCATAAAGGTATCCAAATACTTTGTATATACTCGCTGTTATATATCCAGAGTTTTCTGTTCTTTTTACTTCTACAATCCTATATGTTTTTTCTCCATTTATGTCATACTCAATGATTATATCCGGCCTTTTGCTTACTAAGCTTTTTGTATAGTATGGTTCTAGTTTTTTATATTTACTTTCTTTGCTGAATATCTTAGGAGAAAGTTGATAATAAATCTTTATTGTTTTATTACCCGTTTTATATTTTGCTGTATAATCATTTCCACTTCTTAATAGTCCAAGTTCTAATTTATTATCATCTAATGGTTCTAACAGTTTAAAGAATATGTATAGTTCATATAATCTGTCATTATTTATTGGTTCAAGTATCTGTTTACTAATAAGTTCTATTAGTTTTTCTCTACTATTTTCAAGGAATAATATTTCATATAATTCATAACATTTTGCGACATCATGATATAGAATATTTCTACTTTTTAGTGCTTTTTTAAGCATTTTTGGTTTAACAAATCTTGGTTTTGTAATATCTTTAAATCGAACATTTTTCATTGAATTTCTTATTATGAAATTGATTGATAAGACTTGATCGTTCCAGTCTTCTATTTTTTCTTTGTCAAATTTTTGTTCTATTCTATCTTTATTTAATATATTGTAGTTTGCCAGGTATTTTACATCTTCATATATCTCATTTAACATGTATTTTAGTAGTTGATTTTCTTCTAGGTCATATTGTTTATTTGTTGAATTGCATATGAAGAGCGATTTATTGTCATATCCTTCTATATATCGTCTTTTGTAGGTGTCATTCCAATTTATTTGTCCTCTTATTACTCCTCTTGATTCTATTTTTTCGAGATTTGTTGAGTGAGCTAGGTTTCTCATTAAAGAAGGTAGTATTTCCACTAATTTCGTGACTTGTGGACTAAGTAAGAAATGTACTATTTTTAGTATTTCTATATCGTCTTCTTCCAGGTCAAACAGTTCTTTTATTGCATATTCTAAGTTACAATCAGCATCTTTAAATAAATATAGTACTAATTTATTTTTTATACTGGTTAGTATTTCTTTTTTAGTATTTGTATCCCAGATATCCTTTTTATCACTCATTTTTATTACTACCTAGTTTCAGTGGTATTCCTAATATTTCTTCCATACTACTTTTGATTATTTCATCATTTAATTCTAGTTCATATATAAAATCATTATATATCTTATTGACTTGTTTTATACTCAATCCTTCAAATTGTGGTAATATGAATGCAGTAATAGCTTCTTCCAACATGTCATTATTGTTTTCAAACTCTTTTCGATAGTTTAAGTAATGACATATATCTTTGAAAATTGCTGGCCCGATTTTTGGATATTCTTTTGAATCAAATAAAATTTCTAAATCAATAATTTTTTGGGTATAACCTTGGTCTAATTCATTTGTCCATTTATTTATTAATTTACTGTAAACTTCTTGTGATGGTATGTCAATATTTACGAATGCAAATCTTCTCATAAATGCATAAGATAATTCAAATAGAGAATCTTTGTCAGATGTGTTCATTGAAGCTATTATTCTCCAGTTATTTCCAACAAAATAGGTAGCACTATCCTCATCATAATAACTATTATTTGATGTAATATCATTTAGTAGTTCTACTTTGATAGGTTTACCTTCTTTTTTGTAGTTTAATTCTATACTCTGTCCAGATAGTACTGTGAATAGTTGACCAAATGCTTTATCAATATCAGCCCGGTTAATTTCATCTATGATAAGTAATTTATTTTCTCGAATAGATCTTAGAAATATTCCTTCATTGAATTGTAAATTTCCCTGTTCATCAGGCATCAATCCACCAATAGTATCAAATGTCGTCCAGTCAGAAGTAGCCGTTGTTATTATATAACCATTACAGAAATTATTCTCTTTCAAAGTATTTCCTATGTCAATTGCAAGTTCTGTTTTACCTGTTCCCGGAACTCCTTCTAAAATAATATGTTTTCCTGCATTTAATAATGTGCATAATTGATTTATTGTATTAGATTTAATTTCAAGATCAGTTTTTAACATCTCTACATTTAATTTAAAATCTTCACTTTTGATTATTGAAACTTCTGATGGTGTTTCTATATTACTTACCCTTTCAAGAACATGTTCTTCATCGTATTCCGTATCAAAACCTGCTAATGGTAATGGATTTCCTTTTATTAAGTCACATAATTTAGGAGCACATATGTAATGACAAAATTCATCAAAATAATCAAATTCTTTTAGTTCAGGTATTATTTCACTTAATTTATCTAAAAATTCATGTACTTTTTTGTTATTTTCTACATATTTATTTAAATCTGATGTGATCTTAACCGGTTTATTAACAAATGGAGATAAAAGTGCAATTGTATTTATAGTTTTATTATTAATTACATAATTATCATTATTTGTAAAATACAAAGAAGGTGTAACAAGACCTGTTTTTAAACCATTAGATAATGAATTTTTTGAATAATCCGTTAATATCTTTTGTTGTTCATTTGCATTACTTTCATTTATTTTAAGGATTGTATCAAAGAAGTAATTGGCAATATTTTTAAGTTCTAAATCAGATAATTTATGAGCTTTTTTAAAAAATTGTTTTGAGTTTCCAAATACACCAAATATACTACCTTTTGGACTAATTAAATATTCCCACACATCATCTGATATATCTTTTCCATTATTTTTATCTTGAATCATTTGTTGATAATGAGAAACTGTGAAATTAGTCTCGGATTTATAAGAGTTATAATGTTTTTGGCCTTGTTCTGTTTCAAAATATTCTTTTTTAAATGATTCATGAAGATAATTTAAGAGTTCATATTTGAAATTTTCATGAACTTTAGAGTATGCGGCTAATATTTTATTCCATTTATTATATTTAATTTCACTTATTGTTTGTTGTGGAAAGAATGTTTTTCCTACTTCAAATTCTTCAGTAATTAACCATTTTACTTTTCTTATATGTTCAAGTCCATAGCTATTTTCTATATTACTTTCTTTAGGTGGAATATAATCACTAGTAATTATTCCAATTCCATATACGCTACTAAGTCCATGATTTACTACTACATAATCTCCAACTTTTATTTCATGAGTAAAATTCCAGATCATTGACGGAGCACTTGTTCCTTTTTTAGTATTCTTATTTTCTTTCAATAATCTTTCTTTAATCTCTTCTTTGGATTTAAAATCTCTATAATCTACAGAATTTAAATCTTTTAAACCAAACCAACCAATAGCTACATAATTATCTTCTCTAAATTCTTTCCAGGATTCTGTAGCTACTTTGGATTCTCCTGATGCTATTTTCCAAATAGTTATATTGGTATTTTTATTCTTAATTTCAATTAGTTTATCATGATATCCTTCAGGTAATTTATCTTTATTAATAATTATAGGAAAATCCCCATTATTATGTTTATAATTTATTTCTAAATCAGGATATACTTCTTCAAAAGCATCCCTTAAATTCTTAAACATTTTTAATTCATATTTAGTTTTATAAATGATTCGAGAATCAAATAACCATGGATCATATACTTCTTTATAATGTCTATATATAGATTCACCTTTAACATAATCTTTAATTTTTTTCCCAGTAAGACCAATTAAAGTACTAAAACTACATCCATTTTTTCCATAAATTAAATTATTAACTTCAGTACATGTTGCTGCATGATCTTCAAATTCATAAATAACTTTTAATAAAGTTAATATTTTTTCATCAAATATTTCAGTATTTTTTAACATCTCAACCCATTTATCAACAGGTATTGAAGATGGTATATAAATTTCCTTTCTAGAATCAGTTCTTGTCATAATATTTAATTTATTTGATTTTTTATTTATAGTTCATTATAAATCTTTAAGTTAAAAGTTTAGATTTTTAAAAATAGATAATAAAAGGAATCTCATTTAATTTATGGCTGATGAGTTTTATTATATTAAAAAATTAGCAGTATTAAAGAATAAATAGTCTATTCAGAATAATATATACTGATTTTATTCAACTATCATCTATAATATTTAATTTTAATGGAATTCCTAATATTTCTTCTATGTTACTTTTTATTATATTATCATTTAACTCTAACTTGTTTATAAAATCATTATATATTTCATTTATTTGTTTTACACTTAATCCTTCAAATTGTGGCAAAATAAAAGCTGTAATAGCTTCTTCCAACATGAATTCTTTATTTTCAAAGTCTTTTCTATAAGTTAAATAATTACAAATATCTTTAAATATAGCCGGACCAATATTAGGATAATCTTTTGAATTGAATAGTTCTTCTAAATTAATGATTGTTTGCTTATAAATAGGATCTAAGTTTGTTGTCCAGTTAGAAATTAATTCAGAGTATGCTTCTTGTGTTGGTATAGTTATATTTACGAAGGCAAATCTTCTCATGAATGCATATGATAATTCAAATAGAGAATCTTTGTCAGATGTGTTCATTGAAGCTATTATTCTCCAGTTATTTCCAACAAAATAGGTAGCACTATCCTCATCATAATAACTATTATTTGATGTAATATCATTTAGTAGTTCTACTTTGATAGGTTTACCTTCTTTTTTGTAGTTTAATTCTATACTCTGTCCAGATAGTACTGTGAATAGTTGACCAAATGCTTTATCAATATCAGCCCGGTTAATTTCATCTATGATAAGTAATTTATTTTCTCGGATAGATCTTAAGAATATTCCTTCATTGAATTGTAAATTTCCTTCTTCATCAGGCATTAAACCACCAATAGTATCAAATGTCGTCCAGTCTGATGTTGCAGTAGTTAATATATAACCATTACAGAAATTATTATCGTTTAAAGTCTTACCAATATCAATTGCTAGCTCTGTTTTTCCTGTTCCTGGAACTCCTTCTAATATGATATGTTTTCCTGCATTCAAAAGAGTACATACTTGATTTAATGTTCTATTTTCAATTTTAAGATTAGTCTTAAGCATTGAAATTTCTATAGAAAGGTTTAAATTATTTTCATTTAATGGTTTTGCTATTGTTTTATCCTCATTATTTTCAATAATACTAATATAATCATGAATTATTTCTTCATAAACATCTAATATTGTTTTCAGATCTTTTTCTATAATATCCTCATTTAATTCATTTATAGTATAACATTTTGATAAGACACTTGTTTCATCAGAATGATAATCCTTAACCGTGTCATTATCTATAATAAATCCTTCAGGAATAAATGATAATTTTTCTGATATTTTTTTAGCTCTATTAACTAAAATTTCTTTTTTTGATCCAGAATATTTATCTAAACCTTGATTAATAGATAAATAGATTAGTTGCTTATCATAATCAAAATGATAAATAACATATAAACCATCTAAAAAGTTTGAAGCTACTTTTTCATTTCTTATTCCTGCCCATGGATATTGTGCCCATCTTCCTTGTCCATATGAAATTTTAGCTATATATTTATTACTAGTTAATTTATCAGTAACAAATTGTAAATCATTAGTGAATTTGTTACTTATTTTTTGAGCTAAAGGATTGTTTTTAAGTGGATTATTCTTTTCAATAGGATATTGTTCTGATATTTCTTTAAAATCTTGTGATATATTAATTGTAGTAAGTTCTTTATATTCATCAATAATTTCCTTATAATAATTTAATAAAAGAAGTAATTCATTATCTAGAATGTCTTCTGTTAAATTATCAATATTATAACTTTTAAATATCAATCCAAAACCTTCACCATTGTGAGGAGCAAATCCTGCAGGTATTGGATTATTTTTAAGTATAGTATTAAATATGTTAGTAAGTTCTTCTTGACTAAATGGATTTTCTACAATTCCTTGGATAATCATCATTTCTAATCCATGTTCTCTATCATATAAGTTCAATTTAATATCAATATATATTCCATTTTGAAATGAAGTAGTAATTTTCTGATTTCTAACACCTATCCATGGAAAATTTGTCCAATTACCAACTCCTGTATGAGTTTTAACTTTATATTCTATCTCATTATCAACATGATCAGCTACAAATCGTTCAAAATTATAATTAAGTTCTGTTCTCATTTTAATAGCAAATGGATTTTCTTTATAGGGGTTTTCTTTTTCTATAGGATACTTTTCATATATCTCTTTAATATCATTAAGTAATTTATAATCATGTTCAGTCATTTTTTTATTCCTTTGAAGTTTAAATTTATTTAGATCTCTAATTTTTGTTAAGAGTATTATTTGTTTTAATATATATTAAAAGATGAGTATATTTCTATTATAATTCAGATACATTTTATAATATTATTCTATTTACATTTTTTATTTTAGATTCTTTACATACTCTTACAATCCAAATTAGATTACAGATAACTCATTTTTAACTTAGATTATTTCTTTGTTTAATAGAACAAGTAACTCTTTTTCAGCATTTTGATTTACTTTAAAGACTGTTTGAGAAGCTCCTAACTTTTTTAGAGTTTCCTTAGTTAATTTATCTTTATTGACTTCTCCAAACCATTCAACTTTTCTTATATCATTATAATCTTTTGAATCTCTTACAAAATCAGGATCATATATATAATCAGATATTATTTCTCCTATTAAATATTTTCTTGTTTTAATATTGTATGTGACGATTTTGTCACTTTTTTCCATTTCTAATAAGAATGCTCTTCTATTACCCTTAGTTATAGAAACTGATTTATTTGGATATCTTTTTTCTATTATTTTATCTAAGTCCTCTTGATTATCAATTTCGGATAGATCTCCAAGATCCCATCCCATAGCAACTTTTTGTTCTTTTTTAAATTGATCATATAAAAAGCATTTTTCTCCTGCACGTACCATCCACATCATTATATCACATTCTAATTTATTATTATATTAAGCATATAATTTTAAATAATCCATAAAAAAATTTATATTTATATCTATTATTTTCATTAATATTATATCTTTTTAGCTTATTGTTTATATAACATATAAATAACATAATATATC
>CAYNSJ010000074.1:0-11234 GCA_964399835.1 uncultured Methanobacteriaceae archaeon
GGCCAAGAGAATTAGGAGAAACTCTTGACCCTCTACCCACCTGAGGGACTGATTGGTCGCAACTTTTAGCCGCAACCGCAATGCGTCCCTGTACAGGTGTTACTTATTGGGCTTGATCACCGTCAGGGACAGGCGTTCGCCGTTCTGTGCCCCGTCGATAGGCATGTAGCCCGAAGTGGTAGCCACCACCAGGGATTTTCCCGTGCTGGAAGGACGCCCTTCTCCGATTTCCAGCTCGATCACGATCCTCTTTCCCTTCATAGTGGCTTTAACACCGTTCTCTGCCATCGTACTGCTCCTGCTTCGAAATAGGCTGACCTGTGCATCAGGATCTAGCCGAAACTTTCAGTGGGTCACCCGGAGGGGCTTTGCGCCTCTCGCTTGACAATGATTGTCGAGTGACTCCAAAACCTTCTGTTTATTGCCCACGAACCCGAACCGCTCTTTTACCAATGAATAAACCGATCTGCCATGCCGCTTCATGCCCTTGCATTCAAGCCAGAGAGCAGAGCGCATTGTGAGTAGTTGTATCATTGGTGCATTTCCCAAGTTGGCAAGTTGCTCGGAAGTAGGCATGTTATTTGTCCTCCGATTCATCTGCTCGCTTACCTGCGAATCGTCTGGTAAAGCAAATTCCCAGACCTTCTGCCCTTACATAAGCGATAATCATTCCGAGAATTTCCAAGTGGTAAGGCTCCATCTTACTCAAGGGCAGTTTTTTAAGGGCAGCCTTGATATAATCTGGGTAAGCAAGTAGGTATTCTGGCATTGCCTCTATGTTCTTTGCCATCTCGTTGATCGAGCGGTTGGTAATATGCGCTTCGATCATCTCGTCCAAACTGGCTCTTGCTTCTTCCCAGGATTGTAAGTGCCGTCCCATGTTATTCTGCCTGACGCCTGAGAACTTCGTCGGTAAAGTGGAATATCCGCTTCAACCTCACCAAGTTAGAGCAGCTGCTCACATCCTGCATCAGTTCTTCGAATTCCCTGAGATCCTCCTCCAGCTCGCAAACCTTGAACACTTCTGCGGTAGCGGTAATAATCCGCTTTGTCAGTTGGTCAGAGATTCTAAGCATCTGGAACAGACCTTTCTGGAAAGTTAGTAGACTGAGGGCGGACAACTAACCGCCCTCAACATCCCGTCGTGCCGAATTAGGCGTTGGCGGCGAGCTTCTGGGCTTCCTTCGCCCGCTTCATGTCCTTGTAGCCCTTGCGGTGGTAGTAGAGGTGCCACTTGTTGAACTTGGTGTCAGGCTTGATGGCCTGCGCCAACTTCATGGCATCCTCCACCTTGACGTTGTCCACGCCGTCCCGATCGAAGAGGGCGTAGCACGCTTCACGGATCGAGCGATAGGATTTCGGATCGAGCGGCTTGGACTGCTTGGTGGCGGGATCCTTCACCTTCTTTTCCTTCTTCTCGGTTTCGGTCTTGCTGGTGGTCTTCATCTTACTGTCTCCCTTTTGGACTTCAAAGAGTGTTAGGTTTTCTGTATCACACTACCCTGCCATTCTGGGATATATCGATAATTCCCCTCCTTTGCCGATAACCAATACGAGATTCTTACTCTTGAGCAGGTCAATCTCATAGTCGGTTAACTGGCGTGTGAATTGTATGTGGAGTTCTCGGTTATTGCGTGTAACCTTCAAATGGTTGGTGTAGATGTGTGGTCCATACGGTCCCAGTTTGGGCAACTGGAAGGTAGGACTTATTCCTCCATACAATGGGGTTGCACCTTCACTTTTTGCGTGAATCAGGATTTGATCTTCCATTTCCAACTTTTCAGATGGAGAAAGATTAATGTCCTGACCGAATGAGGTGCACCCAAATACTGTACATTCCTCAAACTCGTCCGCAGAGTGATTCCACTTGCTGAGTTCGAACTTCACTCGAACAGGAATTGCCATCCCATTTCGGATAAAGATAGAATCCAGGAAGTTGGTGCACTTTGTATCTGCCTTAAACTCAGGCATGATACTTTCCTTTTGGGCAGATTCTACATCTGCTTTTTCCATTTGGGGATCATCATCCATTTTGGTTAACCTCCTTTCTTAGTTTGATTAAGGGATTTTTCGTTTCCCCTTAATTTATTTTACAGGTCATTATATCATATAAGCATCTCACCGATAAACATCTAATTTGGCCCTAATTACGTAATTTTTGCACCAGATAAACATACCGGTTATCCTATACATCCATACTGCAGTTTTCTTCATGTCCATCCAACTTGCCGCATTCAGGACACCTTCTCGGGTTTAGCGGGCATTCATCAGAATGCTCTCCGTATACCATACCGCAGTTTGAGCATTCTCCTTCTTCCAAGCCGTATACTTCTTCCATATCCACAATGTAGTCTCTCGCCTTTTCGAGTGTGCGGTAGAGCGAGCACTGAAAGGAATCTGGATCGGCCAACAGGTCAGGATGATTATCCCTCAGAAATTCCAAGTGGCTGTGAATATCCTTAAGCAGCTGGATAGTATCAGCATGCATACTTACTCACTCCTTCCTGTTAATTCAGATTCGAAATCATTTCGGAGTTTCTGCAGGTATACCCAAAGAGGGTTATCCGCATATGAATCATAGTCAAGCGCAGGAATCAGGTGAATCACGAATTCCCGCTCCACCAACATTGCTTTCACAAACTTTTTGGTGAATTCAAACCTGCTACACATGATCGATAGTTCCTGCTTCATGCGGTATTTGCCTCTGTCTGCCCACAAGCATTCCGCAAACAGTTCATCCTGTTGGTCATTGGTGAGACCTTTTTCCTCCATTTCCGGCCATAAAGCCAATACTTGGCGAAGTCTGCGTTTTCTAGGAATGTTAGGCATTATATACCTCCCTGTCTTCCGAATCTTCTTCAGTATTCTTTACGATAATGGTATACCCATGGGGTTGGCATGGATCATCCTGAGAAATATACTCACTTACTGAATCACGCCCGAATTCCCAAGCCTGCTCTTCAGATTCGAATTCCATATCGGTTATGCAGTTTGCCTCACAGAAGTGGTCAAACACCGTTAATTTGAAGTTACCCTGCATTTTTCTGTTCCTCTACCTCTTTCATGGTTTTTGCGCTTTCCAAAAAAGTAAGGATTTCTTCATACACACTTCGCTTCTCCTGATCGATTACCGAATCGGAATTGATTTTGTCATCCAAATCGATTTCCATCATGGTGATCCACCTTGAAAGTGTGGCGGAATTTATAATCATGGTGAGCTCCCTTCATTTTACTAATACTATTATATCATGAGGTTTCTCCAGCAATAAACCTTATTTAGCACCCTAAATACGTAATTTAATTCCGATATAAACCTACCAGAAAACTATATGGTTCCCTTCGCGCGTAACGCGCACTTAATGACACAAATCGGTCGGTTAATAACTTATACCTACCGATTCTGCTCCACCTGCATAAACCTGCCGGATTCAAGCCTATTAATTACCCACTGAAAAAGTAAGTAGTTTCTATTTAGGTAGGTTACCGTTTAAGGGGGTTCCAAAATTGAAACGTGCTCGTGTCAGGAATTTGGAACCTAGACAGAGGAGCACGTTCGTCAGGATTTTGGAAGGAAAAAGTTTTCTTAAATCTTATCGATGTAGTATGGCAAGGATAATTGGTTTTTGTTGCCGGTGAAGATCATCTGGTGCATCGGAAGCTTTGCCTGCTTGGCAAGAATCTTTGAATAATGATCAGGGTAGTCGATTGCCCAGTATACTTCTTCAATCTGGCACTGAATAATCTTCTTCATGCAGAGAGAACACGGATAGTTGGTAGTGTAAAGTACCGCTCCCACTGTAGAAACACCGTGTATTGCGCATTGCAGTATGGCATTCTCTTCAGCGTGTAGTGCTTTGCAGAGTTCATGGCACTTTCCCGAAGGAATCTTGAGATATTCTCGGAGACACACTGAATCAGTGCAGTGGTCAATTCTTGATGGAGCGCCATTGAATCCGGTGGCAATGACGCGATTGCCTTTAATAAGCACTGCACCAGTTTGTCTCCGTCGACAGGTTGACCGTGAAGAGCAGAGAAACGCCATGCCCATGTAGAGAGTATTTGTGCTGAGTCGTGCAATTGGTTCATCTGCTTCATCATCGGTCCAGGCCCTCTTGTTAAAGAAGTCTTCAAGCTGTTCTCTAGTCGGGTCCATGTTTGTGATGTTCACTTAAAGCGCCTTTCGTAAACTATGGTAATTATATTATGAAGTGACTTCTGGTTGACACTTCTTTTTCAATAGAAGGGATTTAGCCTCTAAGTATTGTTTGCACTCATGAAGCCTGTTGTTACGGTCATGGAGTCGCCAACGACCTTTATTGTCTTTCTTCCAGAAGAGAGGATGCGCATTGCAGAAGGCACACACTTTCTCAAAGCGGGTGTATCTCGGCCTTCTCTGAATCTTTGAGTAATACTCGTAGTCAATGTCTTCACAGTCCTCTCCCCAGTGGTGCGCGGAGTCCATTATCCACTCGGCCATGTCACCCATGTTAATACTCCTGGAAGTCGGAGTATGTGAGTGTGAAGTTATGCTCGGCCGCAATGCGGATGATGTCTTCAGGACCAGTGATTCCATTGAACCTCTGATCTTTGTCAACCAGGATATTGTCAGGATCAGGCTGTTCATAATCATTGGTAGACCATATCTGGATGAACCAGCCACACGCATGATCATAACCGAATGACATTGCGGTTTGTTCGTCCTTGTTGTATTTCTCGAATCTGGACACCTTCGGTTTCCTTTCTATTTTACATGGAGGACATGAAGCAGGAAATGAGTATGGATACTGATCTGTAAAGAGCTTCTCCATATTACTTCTCTTCCATAATAACTACAGTAGTTATTACAGGTTCTCCAACTACCTGAATCTGGTGGTTTACCTTTTCCTGCATTTTGCGGATTACACCAAGAGCAGCTTCAGATGCTTGGGAAGTAATCTGATCAATTCTGCAGTCACTACTCCAACTACCGAGTGAATTGATCTCGATGGTAAGCTTTGCCTTTGCCGTTGCTAACATACTCATGTTACTTCACCTCGATAAGAATAGGAGGAAATGGCACGCCTGCTTCTGTAAGGCGCTGATACTTGATGACTGCCTTCTTGCCGATGATCATTGCTCTGTCAGTCCAAAGCTTCTTTCTTCCTTCACGTGTCAGAGCAGGACCACTGCCGGAGCAGAATGTGCAGCCTTCTGATCCACGGAGAATCAGTGAACCGAGAGAGTCTTTTGCTCTTCCATGGATGCTTATCTCCTGGTTGACGCCAACGATCTCGTATTCATCTTCCTTCCGAGGTTTAAACTTCATAATCTGGTTGGATCTCTTGGTTGCATAGAAGCCGATCGAATTGCGGAGAATGATGCCTTCATACCCCTGATTCATGAAGTCAGAGAGAAGTTCACCGATTCTCTTCATATCATTGTCGATCTTGTGGGATACGACTCGCTTGATAGGACAGTCATCTCGAATCGGTATGAGGCTTCTTACCACCTCAATACGATCTGCTTGCCTCATTTCAGCCAACACATCAAACACATGGTATTCGATCATACCACAGTCATCATGGCTGTTTACGGTTCTGCTCACACGTGAGGAGATTTCTTCGAATGGCATACCGTGTTTGTAGAGTTCACCGTCGAGAACGATGTTGGCTTTGTGCTTCTTCCAAATGAAATCGATGATTGCCTTGTTGATATGCGGAACCGATGTGATTTCAGCGGCAGAACTGCTGAACAGTTTGCAGACACCGTTTTCAACAACGGCTCTGCACCTGAAGCCATCCAGCTTAGGCTGAGCAATGATAATCGGCTGCCAGTTTCTCAGCCTCTTCTCTTCAAACGGAATACAGAGCATGATACCTGTGCGAGTTGCCATTGAACTAAATCTTACAGGAGAATTAGAAGCAGGAGAAGTAATCCTGCTAACATAAAACAAGTGCAACCACAACCAATTGTTCCACTAACGACGGTTGTTCCACAGCCTACGAATGTGTCCATCTTGGCGGATGCGTCCTTCTGGCTCATGTATATTACCCCAGATATATGGGAGATCGGTTGGAACATCCCATTTGAATTGAGAGTAATGCGTAGGATCTTTCCGAAGTAAGTTGGAACGGTATGCCAAATTGATGCTTCGACGTCTGATCCAAGGTGGCATGATAATCGGCATTCCGATTACCTCCAACTCCATTGTATTGTGAAAGCCCCTTCTTACCCATTCAGTCACCATCGCGTTGTAATAGCTGGCGAGAGCATTTTCGTAGCCTTCCCACATGCGAACTGCAGGATGATTTCTCCAACCGGTTTTCTGTCCACGCAGTATGAGAAGTATTTGTTTCGCCTCAATCCGTTGCTTGCCCAGCCGTTTGCTGTCCAAGCATCTTGCACTACGCGCGAAGTTCTGATAGGGTAAGAAGGTTTGCATTACGCTTTCACCGTTTCGTGTGTGGTATTGTCCTCTGCAGGAGGATCAATTACTTCCGCGAAATTCACCGGCATCTTCTGCATGTTGGGAGGTTCCGGCATATCGATGGTTTCCGGAAGCTCTGCCACTGCACCGAGATGATCCTGTTCGAAGACTTTGAAAGTCTCGCACGGTGTTTGGCAATTGGTGCAGTCACCAGGAGCACAGTCGTTCATCTGAACCGCTTTTTCATGAACGTCCATGGTGTGGATGCCAAGAGTCTTCACGACTCCGGCAACAGTTTCAACTGCCGTTTTGGGGCGAGACTTGAGTTCTTCGTTTTCAGCTTTCATCTTGACGATGAACTCACGAACTCGCATCGCCGTATCTTCAACGGCATTCATGCCACCAACTTCGATACCTGCTGCAATCGCGATGCGAGCAAGTGCCTGCATAACGGCCAGCGTGTCAGCCTGCATCTGATTGCCAAAGATATGAGCAGTCTGCATGTTCTCCACTGCGATCATGGCCGCTTGGATGGCCTTGTCGCGTTCTTCACGTGCCTTTGCAACTTCGGCATCGGCTTTAAGAGCTCTCTCGCGGAGCTCAGCATTTTCGGCCTTGATTGCCTTAGTCTCATTCTTGGCTTTGGCTCTTGCACTTTTCAGCTGTGCCAGCCTTTTCTGGTTGGTGCTCATCAGATTTTTTCCTTCGGGATTAGGACGGAGTTGATTACTCCTGTCACTGGACGGGACATACCCTGCAGCCACAGTGAGCGATACGATCGCATCTTATACCACAGGATTAGCAAGACAACGGACATAAGGATGTGGACAATGAAGTGCCACATTATTTCTCAGTTCTCCTTTCTCTAATATTGATGATTACCGCTTTAACGGCACTGAATACTACCACAAACCACATGGTTGAAATGTGCCATATTGCAGCTGGAGTAGCATTGTGGACTTGCGCTTCCTGGTCGGGGTCATACCATTTGAATTTTACCGACATGGTAAGCAATAAGAACATCGATATGGCACCGATGATATAGATTGCTATGCCCCAGTTGATTATTCTCAAAACATCCATGCTACTCTCCTGCAATGATGAGCTGCTCCATAATCATGGAGATAATGTCCTTGGCATCCGTCGCGTCCTTACCACGGATGTCGCTTCCCTTCTCAAGAAGCAACCCAAGAATCCGATGCATGAATTCCGGTTTGCTTTTGTCCATCTCCTCGAGTTGTGAGATATACCCGAGGATAATCGTTCCGTTTTGACCTCCTTTGCCGTTTAGAATAATTGTCTTGATGGTATTCAACTGCTCAAAGAGCTCGTCCATCAAGCTTTTTGGTTCATCGGTTTTCTTTGCCATCATGATTCTCCCATTTACATAGCCTGTGCATCACCTGGATGTTTATACGTTTTCATCCGAGGAAATTCGTGACGCGTCCACTTGGTTGCGTTGGTTATATGCCCAAGGATGCACGATTCGCTTGACGATATTCAAATCGAGCCCATGCCTTTTAGCAATTAGCTCATACGGCAGATTTTCTTCAGTTCTCTCCTTTCTTATGCGCTTGATCTTCTCCATTGACATTTTAAGTATGCCGAACTGTCCATGTGCAATACGGTGTGCGGCAATATCAGCCGGAGTCATTGCAAGTAAGTGCTTAGGATTTACGCACTTATTATTGCAACATGTCCTCATGATCCTCATGCCAGCTGGCAACTCGTGATTGTGAAGGAAGTATGCAATGTTATGTGCAATGAAGGTACGCCTGAAACTTTGGAATAACCCATATCTTTTAAGCGGGTCCATTGCACCTAGCCAGTTCCAGCATGGACCGTGTGTGCAATCTACCTTATTCCAGAAGTTAGTCCGTTGCTTCGGCGTCAATGATGGCAAGTGGTTCATGTTCGACCTCGAACTCATATGATAGCTCAGTAACGAGTGCCCTTACTGCGATTGTAGCCAACATCCTTTTGTATCTGTCCACAAGAGCCTTCGGCCATTGCTCTCTATACATTGCGTTTGCCGCAAGAGAGATAACAGCCGAAGGATTGTCCTCTCTACCAGTGATGTCGATCTTCGGCTTTTTACTCTTCTTCTTCTCGGTGACCTTGAGCTTCTTCATGAGATTTACCTCCAAGTGTTCATCTCATTCTGAAGTCATTATATCAAAAGGTATTATTGGAAGTAAATCAGCTCACACTCTTAAATGTTCGCCACCACAGTTAAACTCCGGAGTCTTTGGAGGAAGCTCTCTGAAAACACATGGGGCTTTCTCATGAAGCAGTTTATATGCCATGGTAGCTACTTGCCGCATTTGAGGGTGTGCCTTTGATGACATGCGAAGGTTGAAGAAATGAAGCCACTCGCGGAAGTTTGCTGTCATGACAATTGAAGCTCCAAGGCAGGTAGGCAATACAGAGCGAGCAATCTGAGGAGCATACCCAATTTCAAGGAGCTTCATATAGCGTTCTTCAGCCGTTCTCACTGCATCGAACCACACCTGGTGTGCAATGCCGAGTAATCCAGGAGGTTCAATGACAGTAATTTCGTTACCGTATTTATCCTTGGAGTAGTTACAGTAACGAGTGCTTTCTTGCGTATACGAAGCAATACGATGACGGACCATCTCATGAGTGACACCACGATCAGTATAGAACTTGATCGTAGCACTTGCATGCTCGAATACGCTCATGTGGCCCATGTTCAGCAAGCTAGCAAGAAACATCTCGTAGCTGTTGTCCGTAATGCGTTCGGCACTTTTGTATGCTTCGCGACCTGCCTCTTCGATAAGCTTCTCTGCGTCTGGAGTAATACGCAGGAGTTCAGCAGTAGGTTGAGCAATGATAACCACGTCAATCAATCCTTTCCGTTGTATACTTCAAAAAATAGTGAGCCATAGGAATAAGCCAATCAAGACTGCGAATGGTATCAATGGTCTCGAATCCATCATCAAGATCATGCCATGAGCATTGTTCAGCGGCTTTCTTCGGAGTGAAGTAGTCACCTCGCATGTAGAAGAACTCTACTTGCCATGAATCATCAACACCATGCAGCGTGATGAGCTTTGTCCAACCCTTTGTTCGGCGACCTGCTTCTTCCTCGAACTCACGCTCCATTGCCTGTTCGGCTGTTTCGTCTTGTTCGATAAGACCACCTACCCCGTTGTATTTGTTTTTCTGCCAATCAGGGTGAAGCTTCTTGATCAGCAGAACCTTGTTACAACTGAAGTAGAATCCACATACATATCTGAAAGGAGTCTTCTTGTTGCCTACTGTAGGATCCTTCTCTCGCTCTTTTACAAATTCTTTGATAGTTCCTGTAAGCTCCTTGAGCCTACGACCCTGTTCAACGAATGCACCACGCTGCCGGATAAGCTCAAGCATCATGGCAATGTCAGGTGCCTTGAATCTTTCACCTTTGACACACGCCTTGAAATGACCATCTGATGGATCCTTTGTCATATTGGACCTCTGGATCTCCCAGAAAATCTCTTCAGAGCTTATCCCACAGGTGTTAAATGCACCGAGCACCACATAGAGTAGGTCACCCAATGCATCTGCCACTTCTACCATGTCCCTCTTGTGGAATGCCCATTGGAGCTCTGAAAGCTCTTCCTGTATGAGGGCAATTCGAAAGAGGGCCATTTCAGCAGTTGGCATAGTAGGAACTTCCGGTATGGTTAACCGGCATTTTTCTACCATAAATTTGCCGACTGCCTGTTGTTCCTTTAACATTCGTTTAACTCCTTATTAACAATACCAGATTGAGTTAGGCTCGTGTCAGGATTTCAACGATTTCCGCAATCGTTGTGCCTTGCTCGACTTGCTCGAGATAATGAAAAGCATTCTCACGAGGACCGTAGATAACGAGCCGTTTGTTTGATGCAAGTGCAAAGCCGAATTCGGTATGCCGACCACCGTGCGAGAACTTGTTATCGGTAACCAGCAATACGGTTTCCGCATTGATTAGATCTTCGAGATCGTCGATGGCGAACCCGGCCATGAGATCCTTGGCATTCGGCAGCTGCGTGAGTTCGGTATCAGAAAGCGAATGCTTCCCATGAAGCCACCGACTGGTAATCTCGATACCGGGAATAAGCTCGATAAGCTTCTTTGCAACGTAGCGAGATTGTTCCACTTCGCGGATGCTGCCAGCGATGTAGACTTTCATGGTGCTATTCTGATTCTTCTTGTTCTTTTCTCCGCTCATGTTTGCGGATGTCTGATGTGAGTCTTTTTGTATCGATGCGTTCGGCATGATATTCCTCGAATAGTTTGATTGCCTTGATCGTCTCATATGTCCGATCTTTTACTTTGAACTGAGTTGAACGTCTGCCGGTTCTGCCAATGTATTCAGCCTCCAGGAGGCCATTACAATGAAGGTCAGTAATGATTCGGTCAGTCGTGTCCCATCCCAGACGTGTCAGAGGCAACAGATCTTTTGCGGTGAACGTAGCTGGCTTGTTCATCTTCCGACAATAATCTGTGATTCTGAGTATTTGGAATAAGGTCCAGGAAACTGCTGTCGGCAGAGTATCACACATGATCTTAGCTCCACCGAATAACCAAGCCTTATCATCTACCTCTTGCTTTCCATTTGCAATGCAGTAACTTGCGATGCACTGAGCAATCTGCGTAACTAAGCGAGTGCCAACTTCAGGTGACGGTCTTGATGCAATTGATTTGCCATCATGCTCTCTGAATACATGTGACCTACAGGTAGCAACAAGGTCAGCACCTAAGATAGCTCTCTTCTTCATTTCAGCAGGCCAATGGACAGCTCCTACTTGCACATGCGGAAGGCATTCAACAAATTCGG
>CAYNSJ010000075.1:0-10881 GCA_964399835.1 uncultured Methanobacteriaceae archaeon
AGATGAAGAAGAAGACGAAGAATAATTTAATATTCTTCATCACACTACTTTTTTTAATAATTAATTTTAATTTCATTAAAAATAGACTATTTCTTTTATAAGTAAAGTTTTTGAGAAGAATATGCTTTTTTTTAATAATAAACTTTAAATATTCTGAATAAGAATTATTTTAGAAAATATAACTTTTTATTAAATATTTAATTTATTAGTTATGGATTAAAAATAGAAATTTTGAAATAAATAATGCTAAAAAAAGTATTAAAAAAAATAAAGTAATGTTTTACTTTATATATAAAAATGTTTGTTTTTATAATAATTTTATATTATAGTTTTATATTTTATTTATTGTTGTTTACTTAATTGTATTTCTATTGCTGAAACATTGGAGGATGTTCCTTCGTTTCCAACAATTTCTTCTGTACAAATATCGATGCTTTTTACAGTTACGTTAGAAATGAATCGATTTCTTACTATTTCAGCAACGTCTACTGCTCTACTTATAGCTCGACCTCTTGCTTTTAATATTACTTCTGAAACTCCGCTGTTCATTTGTGTTACTACAGCTAAGACATAGTTCATTACTGGTTTATTTCCGATGTATACTATATTTTCTTCTGGCATTTTTTGTTTTCCTCCATAAATGTAAACTATAATTTTATAGCTTAATATATTGATATATTATTTAAGATATATAACTTTTACTTTTAGTTAATGAAATTATTTTAATATAATTGTTATTTTCTAAAAAATAGTAGTAATATAATAAAAATAAAATAAAGAAAATAAATTAGTTTAAAGTAATTTATTCTCGTAACATTAAAAGTTTGTTTGCAGAACTTAAAATTGCTTCTATACTTGCTTTTACAACATCTTCTGAAGTTGCTCTACCAGTAGCTTTATTGCCTTTTTCATCAATAGTTATAACAAATACTTCTCCTAAAGCATTAGTTCCTCCAGTAATAGCTTCAATATGATATTCTTCTAATTCAATATCTACTTTTTCTTGGATAATTGTTTGTATAGCATTTAATGCTGCATCTACTGGTCCTACTCCTGTCTGTGCACAATATTTAACTTCTCCATCTAAATCAAGTTTTACTGTTGCTGTTGGAAGTGTAGTATTTCCAGTCATTACACTTATTCCTAATAATTTTATTGCTTCTTTTTTTGGTTTTCCTTGGATAGTTTCAGCTAATGATCTAAAATCACTATCTGTTATAGTTTTTCCATGATCACCTAAATCTTTTACTTGTTTAAATAATTCTTCAAATTGTTCATCATTTAGTTTTATGTTATATTCATCTAATTTGGATTTTACTGCATTTTTACCAGTTAGTTTTCCAAGTACGATTCTTCTTTTATGTCCAACACTTTCAGGGTTTATGGCTTCATATGTATTACTATTTGCTAATATTCCTTGAACATGTATTCCTGCTTCATGTGCAAATGCGTTTTCTCCAACAATTGCTTTGTTTGGTGGCATTTTAACTCCAGTTACTCTAGATACAGATTCAGAAGTACTTACTAATAACTTGGTATTAATGTTAGTATGAATTTTATAAGCGGTTTCTAATGACATTACGACTTCTTCTAATGATGCATTACCTGCTCTTTCACCTAATCCATTAATTGTACATTGAACTTGTTTTGCTCCTGCTTCGACTGCTGCGATACTGTTTGCTACAGCTAATCCAAAGTCATCATGACAGTGTACACTTATTGGTACTTTTATTTCTTTTTCTAAGTTACTAATAAGTTCATTCATTTTTCTTGGAACTGATACTCCAACTGTATCAGGTACATTTATTTTATCTACACCTGCATCTTGAACAGCTTTATATACTTCGAATAGGTAATCAAGTTCTGTTCTTGTTGAATCTTCACATGAAAATTCTGCAATTAATCCATGATCTTTAATATATTCTACAGAATTAACTGCTTTGTCTAATATTTCTTCTTTAGACATTTTAAGTTTATAATCCCGATGGAGTGGGGATGTTCCAATGAATGTATGAATGTAATCAGCATCTGCATCAATTGCTTTGTCAATGTCTTTAGGCAATGCTCTAGCCAGTCCACATATACTTGAATCTAAATCTAATTTGGCTACTTGTCTGAATGTTTCTTGTTCACCAGGAGAAGCTGCTGGAAATCCCAATTCTATAATGTCTACTCCTAGATTACTTAGTTTTTCTGCAATTCTTATTTTTTCATCAGTTGTTATTGTGACACCTGGTGTTTGTTCCCCATCTCTTAGGGTAGTGTCAAATATTAAAACATCTGATGGTGGATTGTATCCCATTATTATTTCACTCCTTTGTTTTTGTAATAAATTATATTTATTTTATTTTATATATTATTATTGATTATACTTCAAAGTAATATCTTATTCTAAATTCAACTAGTTTATTTATTATATGTTTTAAATTATAGCTAGTAGCAATGTTATAAAGTTTCTTAATCCTGGAGCTAAACCTAATATGAATATAGCTAATTTTAGCATGTTATTAGTTGTTTTATCTTTTATTTCTTGATCAATTATGTATAATATTGATAATATTACTATAATTTTTAAAGGATACATTATAAAAGAAGTTCCTGTTAAATTTATGAAGAATGTTGGAAGTACATGTTGTTCAGTATATCCATAAAATTCCATAGCTACATAAGTAGATGTTGCATCAAAGATATGGGCTAATAACACTTCTAAATTTAAATTATTTGATAATAAATTATATTTATTTTTAAATATAATGAAAGGTAATGAAATTATAAACCATAATCCTACTTCTAGTAATAATACTGTTACAGCAACATGATGAATTATAATTAATATTATATTGGGTATTGATAAAACACATCCAAAAATAAACAATATATTATAATATTTATAATTACTATATTTTTCGATCATGATACTTATTAATAATATAGCTATTGTTAAAAGACCTATGAATATATAAATACCTGGTGTAGCAAGTAAATATATTCTTGGATATATATGATTATCTACAAGTGCACGACTGCTAGAACCAAGAAATATGAAGGGTATTAATGGAAATAATAATTCTGCAGGATCTTTATTAATTTTATTAAAGAGTTCTATAATAAGTATAATAATTACACCTAAAACTATTCCGAATACAATAGTATTAAATGTTGTATATCCAGAATGTAAATAAAAAAAATTTTCCTTCATAAATTCAATAAACATATATTTTTATATGTGTTTCATATGCATTAATAAATAGTTACTACTAAGTAATTAAGAGTTATGAATTATTAATAATACTTTTTTTTTTATTTGTTGCCTTATAATTATAAAATATATCTTTATTAAACTATATCTAAGATGAATCTTATTAATTAATTAAAATGACTGGATAATAAAGAAACAGTAAAGTAATAGTTAGTATAGAATAACTTTTTTTTTAAATATTTTATATTTTAAGTTATGTATTCTTTAATATAGTAATCAAATTATTATTTAAAGAAATATATAATTATATATTAATAAACCATAATATTTTATAAAATTAACATATATTTGCTAAAAAGGTGGAGATCCCTAATGACAGAAACAACTAATTTATTAATAAAAAATACAACAATATTATCAGATGAAATAATTAAAGGTTCTATACTTATAGTTGATGATAAAATACAAGAAGTCAGTGATAAATTATCTGTAAATGATGCAGATAAAATAATTGATGGAACAAATAAAATCACAATGCCAGGACTAATAAATACACATTCACATGTTGCAATGACATTACTTCGAGGTGTAGGTGATGATCAAGATTTACAAACTTGGCTTAATGAGTATATTTGGCCACGTGAGGCAAACCTCAATGATGATTTAGTATATGCTGGTTCTAAATTAGCTATGGCTGAAATGATCAAAACAGGAACGACTACATTTAATGATATGTATTTTTACATGGAACAAACGGCTAAAGCAGTTAAAGAAAGTGGTATGAGATCTGTTTTAGGATATGGTATGATTGATTTATTTGATGAAGAAAAAAGAAAAACAGAAATTCAAGAAACAAAAAAATTAATAAAAAATTGTCATAATACTGCTGATGGTAGAATAACAGTTGCAGTTTCACCACATGCACCTTATACTTGTTCAGAGGATATATTAAGAGAATCAAAAGAAATAGCAAATAAAAATAATTTAAAACTTCATATACATGTGTCTGAAACAAAGCAAGAAGTAGAAGATCTAAAAAAAGAAAAGAATCAAACGCCTTTTGAATATTTAGATAATATTGGTCTACTCGATGAGAATACCATAGCAGCTCATGGTGTATGGACTACTGATGATGAAATGAAAATACTTAAAGAAAAACAAGTATCAATTGCTCATAATCCTTCAAGTAATATGAAATTAGCATCTGGAATAGCTCCAATTACTAAATATATGGATAACAACATAAATGTATCATTAGGAACGGATGGTGTATCATCAAATAATAACTTAGACATGTTTAGTGAAGTAAAACTAGCTGCATTATTACAGAAAGTTGATACATTAAATCCTAAAGTAGTACCTGCTCAAACTGCATTAGATATAGCTACAAAAAATGGTGCAAAAGCATTAGGAATAAATACTGGAGAAATAAAAGAACAAAAATTAGCAGATATAATTTTAGTAGATAAACAAGTACCTCATATGACACCTACAAATAATCCTCTTTCAAATGTAATATATTCAGCATTAGGAACAGATACAGATACAGTCATATGTAATGGTAACATATTGTTAGAAAATAAAAAACTTACAACAATAAATGAAGAAGAAGCAATAGCAGATGCTCAAGAAGCTTCAAATAATTTATAATAATATAATTTTTGGAGGAACACTATTGAACAAGGATCTATTATTAAATTTATTTGATTCAGTAAATATAAATAATATTTTACAAACATCTTCAGAAAGTACACTTAATGAAGAACTTGTTAATTATGTTATAGATAAAAATAAAAAATTAACAGTAATTAATAAGAATTTAAAGCTTGAGAAAGAACCAGTATCTAATATTATTATCAAAAAAATTGATTTGTTATATCAATTACCATTAGAATCTAACTTTGATATAATATTATTACAAGATTTAAATTATTCATTATATGATCAATTAAGAATGTTAAGAGAGAATAATACAAACTTTCCTATTACAATAATATATTATAATAATATATCTTTAAAAAGTTCTTTGGATAATTATAAAAATGAATATGCTGATAAAGATAATAATATTTTTAATATTATCAAAAAATTCCAGACAGAATCAACAGAAACTTATACATTTAAAATATTAGATTATTATAATGAAGTAGCTGTTTTATATAAAAGTAATCTTGATTTAAGTGATAAAATCGATTCAATATCTAAAACTTATGATTTTAACATCGAAGATGTACAAGATGATTATTTTGAACATATTGAAGAAACTATGGAAATATCTAAGAATATAGATGAGATTAAATCAGATATTTCATATATAAAACAGGAAAAAGAACAAGAAGTTATTAATCAAAAAGAATATCAAGTTGTTGGTGTCATAGATAGCTATAAAAATAATGGAATTCTTACAGGATGGCTTGCTGATATAGGTTCAAATGAAGAAAGAGAAGTGAATGTTATTATTGATGGTCAAATATTCCAAATAATAGCAAATGAACCATATTCATTAAAATCTAAAGGAATATTGGGGGATCATGGATTCATATTAAATATTCCCAATCAGTTTAGAGATGGTAATTTACATTATGTGAAATTAGTGGATAATGAAAGTCAAAAGATTGTTGCAAGTACTAATATACTTTTTGATAAAAATCTTGAATTAATACATAAAATGTCATCACATTCTGATGATATTTTAAAACAGATATATGAAGCTCAGTACTATAGAAATGATCATAGATCATTTAAACAAAGAGCAGTATCTTCTTTATATCCTATCTCTTTGTTATTACATACAAAAAGATTAGGTGGATTAAAACGTGCAATAATTACAATTAAAGGATTTAGATCCATTAAAAAACAAAATCTTTTTGATATTGGATACTACTTACTTAATAAACCTGATTTAAGATTAAATGGAAATGATGTATTATTACATTATATTTATAATGGATATAATGAAGGTTTAAAACCAAATCAATTCTTTGATGGAAAAGAGTACCTTAAAGTTAATCCAGATATTAAGAATATGGGATTAAATCCATTAATACATTACAGTTTATATGGTAAAAATGAAAAAAGACCAATAGTTGAACAAAAAAAGATAAGTCAAGATAAAAAACCAAAACAAATTGCTAAAAAAGTTATTACATCTAACAAAAAAGAAGATTATCATATTAAAGGTACATTTCAATCTGATATTAAAGATACAATGCTTTCTGGATGGATGGCAGAAATTGGAAATAATACTCCTCAACAAGTAATAATTGATATTGATGGAGAAAAATTTGAAACTATAGCTAATCTATATAGACCGGACTTAAAACAAAATGGAGTAAATGAAGGAAATCATGCATTTAAATTCCAAGTACCTGATAGATTTGTAGATGGTGAAGATCATACTATTAAATTAAAAGATTCTAAAGGTTATGTATTGCAAACAATTAGACATAAATGGAATAAGCCAGAATATGAAAATAATATTCAAAGATATTTTGCAAATGCAATGACTTCACCAGAAATAGTATTACCATTAAAAGAACCTGATAAAAAAATATTATCTGTACTTGATAATATAGCCAATTATCTTACAAAACAAGTACCAGAGAAGGAACCATTAGTATCTATAATTATGCCAGTATATAATAGAGCAAATATAATTCCTAATGCAATATTTTCTGTACTAAACCAAACATACCATAATTTAGAACTTATTATTGTTGATGATGGAAGTACTGATAAAACAGTACAACAAATAAAAAGATTTGATGATAATAGAATCAAATTAATCTGTAATGAAAAACAAAATGGAGTATCTACATCACGTAATAACGGATTAAAAGTTGCAAAAGGAAAATATATTATGTATCTAGATTCTGATAATGATTGGGATGAAAGATATGTTGCAGCTACTGTAGGTGCATTTATAAAAAATAAAGATGCAGATGCAGTTTATTCTGGACAACTGATTTATGTTGGTAATAGAGATAACTTAGAATCTATTCGATTTGGAACATTAAATAAAGGATTATTAAAAAATAAAAATTATGTAGATTTAAATGCATACGCTCATACTAGAGAAATATATGAAAAATATGGTGGATTTGACGAAGAATTAAAAAGATTTGTTGATTGGGATTTAATATTAAAATATGTAACCTATGGAAAAACATATTCAATACCAATGATATTATCAAATTATTACTATGAAATTGTTGAAAATGCAATATCTAATAATACAAAGTTAGGTAATTTCATAGAACAAGTAACCAATAAACAAATGCAAAGACTTAACAACAAAGAATATGATAAAAATATGGATCACAATGTTAGTGTAATAATACCAAGTTATGAATCTTTACCAGACCTTAAAGAATGTATAAATGCATTATTGGACTTAGATGCTACTTGGTTGGAAATAGTAGTAGTAGATAATAATTCTCATGATAATGTTAAAAATTATCTTAAAATGCTTGAGTCTGAAAATAAAATAAAACTTATATTAAATGATAGAAACTTTGGATTTACTTATGCAGTAAATCAAGGAATAGAACTATCAAATCCTAAAAATGATATAGTTTTATTAAATAATGATGCGATTGTAACAAAAGGATCAATAGAATCATTACAACATGCAGCATATAAAATAAAAGATTGTGGAATTACCGTACCACAACAAGTATTACCTGAGTATACACCAACAATTAATACTCATGTACCATTTGCAACAGAACGTAGTGAATGTGATGTTAATATTTCTGCTCATCATAAAAATGTAATAAACATGCCTTTATTCCATAATGGTGAATATACTGAATTAAGTTTTGCACCATTTTTCTGTGTTTACATAAGACGGGATGTATATGATGAATCATTAGGATTAGATGCACAATTAGGAAGACATTATCGTTCTGATATGATTTATTGTAACTATGTACGTGAAGTAATGGGTTACAAAATATATCATGTTTCAGATTCAAGAGTATATCATAAACTTCAAAAATCTACAACAGTTTTAGAAGAAGAATCCAATGATGCACATGATTTATTATTTAAACAGAATAGATGGTCTGAATGGGAACAAAAACAATATGGATTTAAACAGGCAAAATGGGATATAGATAATGAAAATAAAGATAGTTTTAATAAACTTTCAATTAAAGAATATACTCCAGAGCAGATACGTAATATAGCTAAAGGATTACAAAAAACAGTAACCATAATAATACCAATATATAATGCATTTGAAGAAACACAACAATGTATAAAAAGTGTAATTGAACATACAACAACACCTTATGATGTATTACTCATAAATGATTGCAGTCCTGATGAACGTATAAAACCTTATCTTGATTCAATAAATGAGAAATACTCACAAATTAATGTAATTCACAGTGAAGAAAATCATGGTTTTGTAACTACAGTTAATATTGGTCTTAAAAATACTGATAATGATGTAATTTTACTTAATAGTGATACTATTGTAACAAGTAAATGGTTACAAAAACTTAAAATTGCTGCATATACTGATAAAATTATAGGTACAGTAACACCTGTATCTAATAATGCAGGAGCATTTAGTGTACCAATTAGAAGTCAAGAAAATAAAATTCCAGATATTTTAGGTTTAGAAATAGTATCTTCTGTTGTTGAAAAAAGTTCTAAACGATTAGAAATAACTTCACCAACAGGTAATGGATTTTGTTTATATATAAAACGAGATGTTATTGAAGATGTAGGATATTTCGATGATGATACATTCGGTCGTGGATATGGAGAAGAAAATGATTTTTGTATGAGAGCATTACGAAATGGATGGACTAATTCAATTGATGAAACAACTTATATTTATCATAAAGGAAGTAGTTCATTTAGTTCTGAGGCTGAAGAACTCTGTCAATCACATTTAAAAATATTAAATGAAAAATATCCCGATTATCCTAAACGAGTTGGTGATTTCTTAAGATCTAAAAAATTCAATAATGCATGTAAACAAATTAAATCTAGTATTGATGAAGAAATAAGAACTTTAAAACCTCATAAACGATTCTTATTTGTATTACATGAAGGTATAGGTGGAACAATATACTTTACAAAAGATATTATTACACGTATTGCAGATGATTATGATTGTTATGTATTATTGTCTTCTGGATCTAAAATAACTTTAAAACACTATGAAAATAATAATATTGAAACAGTAAAAACATGGAAATTAAATAAAAAATGGCATGTGGATTATTATAAAGTTCCTGAATTTTATAAAATTTATTTTGAAGTGCTTTTAGGTTTAAATATAGATTTAGTACATATACAACATTTGGTAAAACATAGTTATGATATTTTAGATATAATTAAATTGTTGAATATCCCATTAGTATTGTCAATACATGATTATTATTATATTTGTCCTTCATTAAATTTATTGAATGAGAAACATGAATTCTGTAATGGTAAATGTAATGATAATAAGTTACAATGCACTATTCCAATAGCAGCATTAGGTAATGCTCCTATATTTAAAGATATTAAAGAGGAATGGCAAGAACTTAATAAAGATTTAATTAGTTATGCTAAAATAATTATTTGTCCTATGGATTCTGTTAAAGAGATATATGCTAATACATATCCTGAGTTTGAGAATAAATTTGAAGTTATAAATCATGGACAAGATTTACCTGAACTATCAATAAAAGATATTCCTAAACTTCCTGAAGAAGGAGAAAAAATAAAAATAGCTATACCTGGAAATTTAGGAATTTCAAAAGGAGTTTATTTGATTAAGCAAATAAAAGAGTATGATGTTAATTCAAATATTGAATTCCATTTTTTAGGCAATGTACATGAAGATATAACAAAAGAAGAGGGTATTGATCATGGTAATTATAACAGGGAAGATTTTAATAAGATTATAAAAGAAATTAACCCTTCTTTTATAGGAATATTTTCAATATGGCCTGAAACTTACTGTTATACTCTTAATGAATCATGGAATATGGGTGTACCGGTTATTGCTACGGATATTGGAGCATTACATGATCGTATAATAAATAATGAAACAGGATGGCTTGTTGATCCTACAAAACCTAAATTATTATATGATACTATACTTAAATTATCAAAGGATACTGTGAGTTATGAACATGTTCTTGAAAATATACAAGATATTAAAATAAAAACAGTAAATAATATGGTTAGTGAATATAAATCAATATATAAAACTATTTTATTCATTGACAAAGATGATTAATATAATTTAATCAAATATTTTTTATTTTTTTTAAAATTATTATAATTATATCTATTTATTTTTTATTAAATTCTTTAAATGTCTTTATTTTAGAAAATATTTAAAGATAATTTTTTATGATATTTGTAGTCTTATTTTTTTAGATTTATAAAGATTATACATTAATTTTTTTTATATAATTTTAATTATAAATAGGTTCTAAAGGTTATTTTATATCTTATTTATTCTTATTATATTATTACCTCTACAAATTAATTGTAATTCCAATAATTGTAAGGACAACTATATATATTAATGAGTTAGATATAATTAATTATACAAAATCATTAAAAAGGGGAATGTCAGAGGGGACTATTTAATATTTTAACTAATTAAATAGCATTGTTTAGAATCTTGCTGATGAAGTGTTTGTGAGTTTTTTAATTATTTGTTG
>CAYNSJ010000076.1:0-10869 GCA_964399835.1 uncultured Methanobacteriaceae archaeon
GTATTTTGCTGTTATTGTATAATTTCCAGGTTTATTATAACTTATATTAGTAGTTGCTACTCCATTAGTTATATCTGCATATACTGTGGTTCCATTACCAAGGTTTATTGCTACAGTGCCTGATTGGATGTTATTTCCGTTTTCATCAGTTACATGTACTGTTATTGTGTTGTTGGTTAATGTTGTATTACTTATTGGTAATATTACAAGGTTGGTTCCAATTGGTGTTATAGTTACTATAGTTGAGTTGGAATTTCCATTGTATGTTTCGTTTCCACTGTATATTGCTTTTATATCATAAAGACCATTTGCACCATATGTTACTGTGGTTGTTGCTACTCCATCTTTTATGTTTACTGTTTCTATATTTCCATTTCCATCAGTAAATGTTACTGTTCCTGATTGTATAATGTTTCCATATACATCTGTTACAGTTGCGGTAACTTTGAGGTTATCGTTTACTTTTCCATTGGTTGGTGATAATACTATGTTTGTATCTACTGCTTTTATGGTTGCAGTAAGTGATCCAGTAACATCTGGGTAGTTTCCACTAGTATCAGTGTATTTTACTATTATGTTGTAGCTTCCTTTCTTATCAAATAGGTAAGATATAGTTGCTACTCCATTTTCTACAGTTGCAGTTCCAAGTTTAGTTCCATTTTCATCATAGAATGTTACTGTTCCTGTTGTAACATTTTTCATAAAGCCGTCATATAAGTTTACTGTTAATGCTGTATTAGATATTGTATTACCTGTTGCAGGTGTAGGATCTATTACAGTTGCATTTACATAAGCTCCACCAGCTGTTGTATATACTGTTGTGGTGTTTTTACTATCTGAGTATTTACCACTGTTATCAGTATATGATACATTTACTACATCACTACCTGTATTGATGTATCTGATACTTTTAGTTATTGCATAACCATTGATAACTTCTACAGTTTGTGTTGCTCCATTTTTATATGTAAATGTTACATTTCCTGTTGTTACAAGGTTTCCATTATTATCTTTTACAGTTGCATTAATTTTAACAACATTTCCAGCAATACAATTTTTTACATCAGTTGTGATAGTAGTTGTTGGTATACTTGCAATGTTTACATAGGTATTACCCGTGCTATCATTGTATTTACCAGTACTATCCGTATAACTTACATTAAATGTTTTATCACCTTTGGTTTCTGCAGTGTATGGTACAGTTGCAGTTCCATCAGGGTTTACAGTTGCTGTTCCTATGATTTTTCCAGTTTCATCAGTAAATGTTACTGTTCCAGTTGTTACAGTTTTACCATTTACATCTTTAACTGTTATTGTTACATCTACCGGTGTTCCAACAGTACCTGCGGTATTATTAGAAATAATTTTAACTTCCGTAGGAACTATTTCTACATTAACAGTATTATTACTATTATTGTATTTTCCAGTACTATCAGTATAGGTTACAGTTATTGTGTAATTACCTTTGGTTTCTGCAGTGTATGGTACAGTTGCAGTTCCATCAGGGTTTACAGACACAGTTCCTATAATTTTTCCAGTTTCATCAGTAAATGTTACATTTCCAGTTGTTACAGTTTTACCAGTTTCATCTTTTACAGTTACTGTAACTGTAGTATGTAGTAGGTGTTGTGGTAGTACTTTGAATTGGTGATGTTATAATTGTTGTATTATATTTATTTGTTGTAACAGTAGTTTGATTGTTACTTGTTTTGTATGTATCATCACCATTGTACGTAGCTGTTATAGGATAAGTTCCTTCATTAGTATAGTTAACATTATTATATGTTGCTATACCATCAACTACATTTACTGTTTTTGTCTCACCATTACCATTTACAAATGTTACATTACCAGATTTAACTAAGTCTCCATTTTTATCACGTACAACTACACTAATAGTAGTTGTTTCATTGATTTTCATGATTACTGGATCTGTTATTGTGGTTGTTGTTGGTATAGGTGTAATTTTTACAGTAGTTTTATTTGTATTATTTTGATATGTTCCTGTTGTATCATTGTATGTAGCAGTTACGGTATATTCACCTTTATAAGTATAATTTACAGTAGTTGTTGCTACTCCATTGTTTACAGGGACAATTATGCTATTTCCATTACCATCAGTGATAGTAATATTTCCAGATACAACATCATTACCATTTTGATCTTTAACATGTGCAGTAATTAATATATTAGTTAAAGTATAATTATCTGCAATCGGATCTAATGTAATTATTGTTTTTGTTGGTTCTGCTTTTTCTTCAACTGTAATATATTCAGTATTTGATTGTGTCCAAGTTGAATTAAATCTTACATATGTTTGGATAGTACCTACATAACTTGCAGGTATTGTATAATTATGTACACCTACAGTAGTTGTGTAATTAAACACAGGATTCCATTTACTGTTTGCTGTAGTGAAATATACATCAAACTTACAATCACTATATAAATCAGTTTTGTTTGATATATCTGGATCATAATATTCAGGATATTGTAATCCAACAGTTATATTAACATTTACTAATTCATTTAGTGCAGCATAATCTTGTGCATTAATTTGTACTTTATTTTTTGCCATACTACAATTATAAAATGTATTGTTATGGATATCTCTTGAATTTGCACCAGGTGATGCTAATGTTTCTGTATTTGCAGATATGTTAGTAAAGTTATTATATACTATAATAACTGATTTAGTATTATCATCATATATTGCTCCACCCATATTACTTGCAACAGAATTTGAAATTCGAGAATCAACAACACTTATAGTACCAGATGTTGTATATATTGCTCCACCAGCACTGTAACTGGTTCCAATTGCACTACAATTGTTAAAATCAACATTATTAACTGTTAATGTAGTACTTGCTGCATATATTCCTCCTCCATATTGTGAAGTTGCACTATTATTTATTACTGAATCAGAAATATCTAAACTTCCACCAGTAATCCATATAGTTCCTCCTTCACCTGGATGGTTTCCTATATAATCTTGAGTACTACCATTCATTACAGTATTTTTAATTGTTACTTTAGCATTATTATTAGCAAATACTACTCCACCGTATCTTCCCGTACTATTATTGAAGTTGGAATTTGTTATAGTTAATGTGTTACCAATAACATATATTACTCCACCATCATTAGTATGAGAAATACTATTAGATACATTTACATTATCTAAAGTTACAGGAGTATTTTTAGCGTATATTACTCCACCACCAGAACTTCCTGCAGATGAACTATTAGTTATAGTAGAATTACCTATTATTAAACTACCTTCTTTAATCCATACTACACCACCATCATTTGATTTTTCTTTATTATTTATAAAGTTAACATTATTGATGGTAATTCCTGTATTTTGAGCATATATTACCCCACCACCGTTATTTCCAGCAGCAGTACTATTAATGAATGTTGCATTATTCATGCTTATATTTCCACCAGTAGTAGCAATTACACCTCCACTTTGAGAAGTGGAAGTACTATTTCTGAATTCAACATTTGCGATGTTTAAAGTACCGTTATTATAAATTACTCCACCATCTTGTGAAGCAGTATTATTATTAAACATTGAATCAGTTATTGTTACATTACCAAGTGAATTGTATATTACTCCAGCTTCTTCTCCTGCTTTATTATTATAAACAGTAGAATCTGTAATTATAACATTACCATAAGCATTATATATAGCTCCTGCTTTTTGTGATGCTGTATTATTAGATAATGTAACTCCAATAAGAGTTAAATTTCCTTTATATTGATATATTGCTCCACCATAGCAGACAGCACTATTATTATTAATTATAGTATTTTTTAAAGTTAAATTACCATTGCTATTATATATAGCACCACCATAATTTCCTGTTTTGGAATTACTGTCTATTGTTGAATCAGTAACGACTACATTTCCATTAACATTGTATATTGCAGCACTACCAGAATTCCATGTATTTAAAGAATTACCTTTAAATAAAGTATTAATAACACTTAAATTTCCACCAGTAACATAAACAGAAGCTGAATATGTATTACCTATATTATTAATAAATGATGAATCTTTAATAGTCATATTATTACTTGAACAAATTACACCATAGGCTGTAGTTATTCCTTTAAAAGTGGTATTGGTTATAGAGGCTTCTACTGAATCAGCATTGATAATTACTCCAGATCCATATGTATACGTTGTAATATTTTCAAATAAACAATTTGTAATATATAATTTACTAGATGCTTTTGATTTTATTACATAGAAACTAGATGTTCCTGCGTTCATATTAGCAAAAGTTATATTGGTAATATTTAATGTATTTGTTCCTACATTAAACAAACTTTGAATATTCCATAAGATATTTGAACTACTGGATCCTATTATTACTGAACCATCACCTATTATTGTAACATTGTTTCCAATATTAATAGTTGATGTTGGAGCATATATTCCAGAAGTCATTGTTATAATGTAATTTCCATCAGTTTTTTCAGCATATTTTTTTAAGTCAGCATAATTACTAACCGTTACTGTATATTCTGATGATGATTTTAAAGTTTTTACACTTTGTTTTACGACAGTTGTATTTAATACATCACTAGCAACAATAACAGAGTTATTATTAACAGTATATGTATCTTTGGTTGAGGTATTTGAAGATTGTGCAGAAGAACCAGTTGATACAACTAAATTTTGTGTATCAGTTACATTATCTGATAAATATATTTCCTTATTTTTTATAGAAGTATTTTTAACAGTTGTAGTCTGTTCTGTAGTATCTTCTTTAACACTAGAAGAATCCCTAGATAGCTTATTTTCATTTGAGTTATCTTCTACAACTACGCTATTTACATTATCATTTTTAACATTGCTTACAATATCTTTAGAGTTCTCTTGAGAATTATAATTAGAGTCGTGACTTATACTAGAAATTGAACTGGAAGTTTGACTTTCAGCTGAATTTATAATTTTATTATTAGTAGATAAAGATTCGATGGTTGAATTTCCGGATGTACTAGGCGTATCTGATATTATACTATCAGATTGTTGATTAGTTGAATTATCTGCAGCGGATACTGAATTTAAAGCTAGTAACATGATTACTAAAAGTAATACTGTAAGTATCTTATTATTAATCTTCAATAATTTCACCTCTTTTCATTTAATTATTTAAATGTGTCCAAAATTAGATATTTCTATATAATTTAGGCCATTAAATATTATTTAAAGAATAATATATAAATTTATCTTTGATTTTAAAATTAAACTAATAACTTCAATACAAGATCAAAAATAGAATAATTGTCCCATTATAAGATTATAAACTAAATTATATCAGCATATAAAAGAAATACCCTTCTTATTATACATTATTTAATCTTATGTATTGAATATTATTTACCTAAAAAGATTAATAATTGAATTATGTTTATAAAAAATGAATAAAGTATAAAATTATCAACACAATTTAAAAAAATATAGTAATATAAAATCATTCCTTTAAAATTACTGAAATACAAAATAATAAACATAATAACAAAATATTTTAAAATTAATTAATAACTTAATAAAAAAAGCAGATAATAGTTAATAAAAAAAAATTGTATAAATTAAAATAAAAATAATAAAGATTAAAGGGTAATAACATTACTTTTTTACTGGATAAAAAATATATGAAAATCATTAAAAAAAAAGTTTATAAAATATACTTCATTCCATGACATCCATATACTTTTCCAAAGAATCTTAAGTAATTTTTACTATCTTTTTTAAATCCTAATTTTTCATAAAATTTAGGTAAATTTTCTTTTTTATATTCTACATCCAATAATACATTATCACAATTTAATTCTCTTGCTTTGTTAATGCATTCTTTAACTAGTTTTGACCCAATTTTATTTTTTCTATATTTTGGGTTTACATATAAGTTTCCAATATAATAATCATTTCTTTTTATACTTGAAGCTAAAAAATAATCTATTACTGGTTTTTCTAAGATAGATCCTAAATTACTATATCCCGTTTCACGTATTGCTTTCAATTCTTCTTTCAATGTGATATCACTACCTTTAAATGATATAGCAATTCCTTGTATATCATTTTGATATACATCATCATAAGCTACTAAAAAAAACTTTCTATGATATGGATTTATTATAGGACTATCTATTAATTTTTTTATTCCAGAAATTGCTCTTTTTTTATCATTAACAAATAATCTATTAAATAAAAATTTATCTGTTTGATAAATCCAATCACATATCTGATCTAAATTATCTGTTTCTTCTAGCATTCTATATTTTATCATTTTATCTTACCCTTCTTTTTTACAAAAAATTACTATACTTAGTATTACTATATTATATTATCTAAATTTTTAATATTGTGGTTTTATATATTATTAATTATGGAAACTAAAAATCTTCTTCTAAACGATATTGACTATATAACCCGTAATGATAAACCGATAATTAGATTATTTGGGGTTGATCCAGTTACTAATGAAAATATAATAGCATTTGATCATTATTTTAAACCTTATATTTACATATTACCCCATGATTTAGATGAATGTCTAAATGAATTAAGAGAATTAGGTATTGATGATTTAGAACTTGAAACCAAAATAGATATTGGTATTGAACGAGAGTTTATAAAAGCAACTTTTAATCATCCTCAAGAAGTACCTAAACTAAGAGACACTATACGAGATTTACCAGAAGTTAAACAAATAAGAGAATATGATATACCTTTTTATAGAAGATATCTCATAGATAAACAAATTACTCCCACCCACATTATAGAAATTAAAGGTGAAACATTAGATCCTTTAACAAATGAAGATGATCTAAAAATAGATTTAGATACTATACTATTCACAATGCATGAGAATCCTATTGATACAAAAAAAGTACGTAATACAACACGTATCTTAAGTTTTGACATAGAAGTTTATAATCCACATGGTATGCCAAATCCAGAAGAAGATCAAATAATAATGATAGGATTAAGTGGAAATTATGGCTTTAGAACTGTAATTTCTACTAAAAAATCAGAAAAAGATTTTGTTAGAACAGTTCCTACTGAAAAAGATATTTTACGTGAATTTACAAAAATAATAAAAGAAGAAAATCCAGATATGCTTGTAGGATATAACTCAGATAATTTTGATTTACCTTATATTAAAAAAAGAGCAGATAAATTAAATTTAAAACTAGATTTAGGCTTAGATGGGTCAAATATAAAATTTATGAAAAGAGGATTTGCAAATGCAGGTGTAATTAAAGGAAGAGTTCATGTAGATTTATATTTACTTGTAAGACGATATATGAGACTTGAAAGATATACTTTAGAGCATGTTTATGAAGAATTATTCAAAAAAGAAAAAGTCGATGTTCCTGGTGATGAAATATATCAATATTGGGATTCAAATAACGAAAAATTAGATGAATTATTTGATTATTCATTAGATGATGCAGTAACTACCACCATGATTGGAGATAAATTAACTCCATTAACTATAGCATTGACAAGACTTGTAGGACAACCCTTATTTGATATATCTAGAATGACTACAGGACAAATGGTAGAATGGTACTTAATTTTAAAGGCTTACAGTCAAAATAATATAATTCCAAATAAACCAACAAATGTAGAATACTCTGAAAGAAGAGGATCTAAAAGAATAACTGGAGGATATGTTAAAGAACCTGAAAAAGGATTATTTGAACATATTGCTTATCTTGATTTCAGAAGTTTATACCCAAGTATTATTATAGCACAAAATATATCACCAGATACATTTACTGATGGTGAAGGATTAGATGAATCAGAATATAATACATCTCCCGAGTCTGGATTTAAATTTTTAAAAGAACCTAAAGGATTTATACCATCTATAATTGGTTATATATTAGATGAAAGACAAGCTATTAAAAAATTAATGAAAGAAGAAGAAAATCCAGATCAACGTCGTGCATACGATGTAGAACAACAAGGCCTTAAAAGATTAGCTAATTCAATGTTTGGAGCTTATGGATACTCTAGATTTAGATGGTATAAACTAGAATGTGCTGGTGCAATAACAGCATGGGGAAGAGAATATATCCATGACTCCATGGAAAAATCAAAAAAATTTGGATTTAAACCATTATACGCCGATACTGATGGATTTTATGCCACATATATTGGAGATTTAGACAAATAAATTAAATAATAATATAATTCAAATAATATTGAGATATTAACTTGATAACAATACAAAAAAGGATAAAAAAAGAAAATCTTAAATTATAAAAGAAACATAAAATTATTATTAAAGAAAAATATTTAGGAAATCATGAGATGAAACTTAATCTTCTACAAATAATAGTACTAATTGTGATATTAGCTGGTATCGCATATGGTACTTATTCTGCAACAGTGGATCAGTTACCTGATTATACAGGAACAGTAATAGGAAATACAACATCTACAGACAATAGTACAGGAAATCCTGTAATTGGTACATTATATGTCCATACAAATAATAAAAATACAGACAACATGACTATAATCATAAAAAAGAATACTAAAATATATCAAGAAACAAGCAACGGAACCCAAGTAGAAAAAGATATTAGTATTATCAAAAATGGTCAAACAATTGATATTTATACTGTAGGAGATCCAACAAATACATTACCACCTCAAATTAATTCAGAGAAAATAATAGTTAAAAATAAATCAAAATAATAACTATTGATTTCTTCTTTTTTTTGAAATATATTTTATAAAAATAGTAATAATTTCCGTAAAATTTATATAATACTTTTATGATAACTATAATATAATCCTATAATTTTGTAAATTATTGTCTTAGCACTAATTAGAAATACACGTTATAGGGGTTATAGTGTAACCAGGCATCATCTGGGACTCCAGTTGTCTTTGAAGAGAGCGCGCATACTGAGAACTTTAAGCGATGATGATCAATTGGAGTGCTGAGACAAGAGAAATCCTAGGATCTGGGTTCAAATCCCAGTGACCCCATTTTTATAAAAAAATACTATTTTTCAAAATATTTATCCAAGTATCATTACAAAAAAGATAAGTATAAATTTAATATAAGTTACAAGTTATAACTTATCATATAAAATATATTCATAGACAGTATTATATAGTTTCAACAGTTATTATATAATTAGAGGAATTATTATAAAATTTAAAAGTGTTTACTATGAATTTTCAAAAAAAACTAGATTCTTTTCTTAATGAAATATTCACCGTTTATGGTGTAGCTGATATTAAAAATAACCAAGAATATTTTAAAAAAAAATATGGACCGGAATTAATCAAATATCCTTATGCAATTTCTGTAGCTAATCCTTTATCAAAAGAAATTATTGAAGATTTATCTACTAATTACCGTGATAGTGAAACAGCAAAAAGATATCTTAAAGAATATCATACTTCTCATGAACGTATCAATAACAAACTAGAAAAAGTAGAAGAATTTATACAAGACAATGAATATTATGCAGAACCTATCTATGTATCAGGTAAAGCTAAAAAAATAAAACTTAAAACTTATTTCGCCCATCTTGATGCATCAACTTATGCAGGTCTTGGATGGAAAGGTAAAAATTCAATTTTTATTAATCCAAAATATGGACCTAGACTTACATGGGCTACTATTTTAACTAATGCACCCTTAATCGCAAATGATAAACCTATGGAAAATAAATGTGGTGATTGTCATATTTGTAGTGATAATTGTCCTGTTAATGCTATAAAAGATTTAGGGTATAACAAATATAAATATAAAAATAATTTATGTTCTGATTACATTCAAGGTCTAGCTAAATCAGGTCTTAATGCTATCTGTGGTATTTGTATTTATACTTGCCCTTATGGTAAAAGTGATTAGTTTTATTTTGATTGATGAAATTTTATTTCTTTTTCTATTTGTTTTAAAATAGTTATAGCATATACTCCAGCACCATATCCATTATCAATATTTACTACAGCTATACCTGGAGCACATGATTGTAACATTGAAAATAATGCTGTAAAACCTTTTTCACCTACACCATATCCTGTTGCTGTTGGTACTGCAATAATAGGAGTATCTACCAAACCAGCAACTACTGAAGGTAACGCTCCTTCCATACCAGCTGCTACTATCATCACATCTACTTTTTCTTCTAATAATAAAGCTATTTGATCAAATAATCTATGTATTCCTGCCACTCCAACATCATAAGTTGTTATAGTTTTATACCCTGCTTGTTGAATAGTGATTCTTGCTTCTTCAGCAACAGGTATATCTGAAGTTCCTGCTGTTATTATTCCTACTTTTCCTTCTTTTATAGTAGGTTTTTCTTTATTGATAGTTAATATAGATGCTTGTTTATGATACACTACATTAAATGTATCATCTATATGTATATCAGATTGTATTTTCTTATATCTTTTCTCAGGTAATCTAGTAATCATTAACTGTTTTTCTATTTTAACATTATTTATTATATTTAAAAGATCATCATCTGATTTTGACTGTGAATAAACTGCTTCTGGTACTCCAACACGTTCTTCTCTATCTTTATCTATTTTTATATTATGTCCAATTTCCTGTACATGTTGTGTTTTTAATTCTTCTTCAGCTATTTCAATTGATATTTCACCCTTCACTAATTTTTCTAATATTTCTTTCATATTTTTAACCCCTGTTATTATATGGTGTTTAAAATTAATTTATTATAGTTAAGTATGCTAATTATTATTAAATATATATTATTATTTAGTTATTTATTACCATATTTTTTTATAATAAATTTAAAATATAGATATTTAATACTAAAATAATATATAATACTACTTTATAAGAA
>CAYNSJ010000077.1:0-10744 GCA_964399835.1 uncultured Methanobacteriaceae archaeon
AAGTGACACGTTCGGTTCTGAGAAGAGAAAGGAGAAGTAATTCTCCTGACTTATTCGACTGTAGTATAAAACTATTGATATTAACCTATCTAAATAATTTTTTTGATATAATTAATTTCATAGTTTACTACAAATAAATAATCCTTATTTTATAATTTTTATGTTCTAAACAAAATCGATATATTCCACTATTGAACTATAACAAAGGATGAGTTTCATTTTGCCTAATCTCCAAAGATATAAATACTTATTCTTCACTAAATACTAATAAAAATTATTTATCTAAATTTTATGTATTTGAATATTTTTTCCTGCATTATATGCTTGTTGTGGATAATCTGTTTTTTCTATTACTTCCCTTGTTGGACATCCTAATGCATGTATTCTTCCTTTATCTATCCATTGCATGAATCTTATTAGATTATTATACCATACATCTAATGGTTCTGTTACCCATTTAGCTTCATTTGTTTGTGTTGTTATAAAGAATACTTTTTTATTTTTTATTATTGAAAATACGATTGGTTGTAAACGATCAATTACTGCTTTTATCTGTGAAGTGAGTCCCCAATAATAAATTGGTGATACTATAACTATTTGTTCTGCTGTTACTATTTCAGGATATATTAAGTCCATATCATCTTTAAATATGCAAGTTGTTCTTTCATCTATACAATGATTACATCCAATACATCCATGAACTTTCATAAAAGCTGCATCAAAACGTTTTATTTCATGTCCTGCATCTTTTGCTCCCCTTATAAATTCATCAGCAAGGAATGCTGATGTTCCTTTTTTGTGTGGGCTTCCCGTTATCATTAATATTTTCATATTTAAATCTCCTCTTTATTTAATTATTTTCATATTTTAAAATTTAAAAATAAATAGTTTTAGATAGAAAAAAATATTTTTTATCTTATGAAATTTGTATATATAGTTTCTTCATATGTTGGTTTTTCTGTATTTTCTGTACTTTTTAGTAGCCATGCCATATTTTTTGCAAGAGTTCGCATGGTTTGTAATCCTTCAAGGTCTTGTTTAACCTCTTCAGGTGTGTTTCCATGAACCAAATTCCAGTATTGACTTGTTACAACAGGCATGTTTACTGTTGAGAAATATCTATTTATTCTATCATACGCAGTTGTTGTTCCAGCTCTTCTAGTACTTACAACTGCTGCTCCAAATTTTCCTGCAAGTTCTGCACGATTTGAATAAAATACTCTATCAAGTATTGTACATAGTGTTCCATTTGCACTTCCATAATATACTGGAGATCCTACTATGAATGCATCTACTTTTAGTAATTTTTCTGATATTTCTGTATATAATTTATCTTTGAATATACATGTTCCTTTTTCTTGGCATACATGACAACCTATACATCCTTGTACTGGTTTTGTTCCAATCCATACCCAGTCAGTATCTATTTTATTGTTATTTAATTCTTGTTCTACTTCTTTTAGTGCTGTATATGTACATCCTTCTTTGTGAGGACTTCCATTTAATATTAATACTTTCATTTTATTTATCTCCAAATTAGTATTTATTATATAAACTATATATATATATATATTTATATATTTTTATATATTAATTTATCAATTTATTGATACCTAAAAAAACCGAACAAGTATTCAATTAACCATACAGATATCTAAAAATAGTTCAAGCATGAAAATAACCATTATTAAATAGACTTATATAATATTAATTAAATATATAAAAATACCACATTATTTTATTAAATAGAATAATAAATAAATAAGGATTTATCAATATGTATGCAGTTATTTTAGATGAGAATTTAATTAAAATTGACAAATTACATTTTGAACAGGGAACCAAGATTAATAACTTTAAAAAAATAGAAAAAATTTCAGATATTGGTAAAGTAACTAAAGAAATATTAAATAATTTTAAATATTTTATATGTGTATGTTCATATTCTAAAAATTTGAATAACTTTTATATTTCTTTTTTAAATAAATCATTTATCAATATATTATCATTAGACTTTAAAAAGGTTATAGGTATAAATCTATCAGATATTATTTATAATAAAAATCAAGACAAAAAATTACTTAATAATATAAATGAAGTTTATACTACAAATATTCCTCAACAGTTATTTTGTGAATTATATGAAAATGATATTTTATATAGAAGATTTGATCTTAAAATAACAAAAATTGAAGAATTTATTTATTTTATATTTAATGATATGGATATTACCTCTTCTTATTTAGATGGTAAACTATTTGAAAATGAAGTTAATGCTATAACAGTTGTTCAAGATGGTCATTATGTAAAGTGTAATCAACAATTTATTAAATTTTTTAATAAGTATAATATAAATAATATCATTGGTGAAAAAATAGGTTTTTCTGGTTTAATAAATGAATCTATTCCATATATAAATGATAATACAAATAAAATATTGAATGAAAAATTATCTTCTTTCACATTTCCTCTTAAAGTTAAAAAAGATGATAAATTATTACGTTATTTTGATATAACTTCAAAATATATTAATTATAATAACAAGCCAGCTATTTTAAATATATATAATGATGTTACACAACAAGAATTAAACAGAAATGAGATAAATAAAAAGACCCAAGAAGTATTATTCTATCAAGACAATTTAGATTTAATTCAATCAATAAGTGATACTGGACTTAGTTATCAAATCAATAATAAAATATTACGTTCATCCAAATTATATGATATAATAGAAAGAGAACCCTTGCCAAATGATGCAGATAAAGATATTCTCTTAGATTATGTAATTAATGAGGATAAACATATACTAAAAGAAAATTATGCAAAATTCAGAGAAGAATATAAAAATCTTGACTTTATCATTAGAATAAATACAGCTAAAGGAAATAAAAGATATATTCACTGTTATTTAAGATTAAAAACAGAGAATAACGAAAGTAAGAAAAAAAATATATACGAACATTAGTAGCCTATGATATTATTAATAATAAAAAGGAAATTAATGAAAAAAATATTGATAGTTCCCGTGTAGATTTCTATCAAGATATAAGCCGTAATGTTGAACAAAAAAATAAATTAGAAGATGCTTTAGAAGAAAGTCTAAAACTTAGAGATAATTTAAATAGAATTCAAGCTACAAGTAAAACTGCTATAGGTTATACTGAAAACTTAAAATATTCAAAATGGACACCAGAAATATATGATATATTAGAAATTAACAAAGAGGATTATATAAATGATACCAACAATATCCTCAAAAGATTTGTTATTGATGAAGATTTAGATTTTAGGAAAAAAAATATATCTAAATTATCTTGGAAAAACCCAGAAGTTACATTTAACCAAAGAATAATAACAGGAAAAGGAAATCTTAAATATATAAAAACAGTTATACACCAAGAATATGATGAAAAAGGTAATTTAATAGACTGTGTAAGTTTCAATCAGGACATAACACCAGAAATAAAATATCAAAATCAATTAAAAGAAGCATTAAACAATAAAGAAATATTATTAACAGATAAAGAAATGTTACTATCTGAAGTACACCACAGAGTAAAAAACAACTTACAAATAATACTAAGTCTAATAAATCTAAACAGAAACTTTGAAACAGACCCCAATAGTATATTAAGCAATACAGAAAACCGCATATATGCAATGGCATTACTCCATGAGAAAATATATGGATCATTATCACTATCTGATGTAAATATAAAAGATTACATAGAATCATTGGTCACATCACTATTTGATATGTATGAATCAAAAATCCAATTCCATTCTGATATGCAACCACATGACATAGACATGGAGCAAGCAATACCCTTAGGACTTATTGTAAATGAATTAGTAAATAATACAATAAAATACGCATTTCCCAATAGTAAAGAAGGTAATATTTATATCTCATTTAAAAAAGAAGATAAACACTGTATACTAACATGTAAAGATGATGGTATAGGATTACCTGATGATTTGGACTTAGATAATTTAACAGGACTTGGATTAATAGTTGTACAAAATCTTACATTTCAAATAGGTGGAAACATGTCAATTATTGATTGTAAAGGTACAGGATTTAAAATAGAATTTGACCAAGAATAATACCTTAAGAAAAATCATGTTATAAACTATTATTAAACTTATAGTATAAGAAATTTTAGTCAGGATTTATCTTATAGAAAAAATATTATAAATTACTTAAAAAAAGAGAAGAATTACCATGTATACCATAATACTAAATGAAAATTTAGAAGAAATAGATAAATTCTATTTTAATAAAAATTTAAATTATAAAAATCTTAAAAAAATAAGAAATATTCCTAAAGTAGAAGAAGTAAATAAAAAATTCATGGATAAAATAAACTATTTTGTTGGAGTTTATTATCCTGCCAAAAATTCAGATGACTTTCATATAATATATCTGAATAAAATAATGGAAGGTTTCTGCTCTTTTAATTTAGAAGATATTGAATATGCTTATATATCTGAAGTTTTCCTTGAAAATAATAATTTGTTAAAAAATATGAATGAAGTATATAATTCAGGAAATCCTCAAAGACTAATTGGAGAATATCATAATAGTATAACTTATAATAGGTTCATGATTAATATCTTTAAATTAAACGGATTTATTTATACTATAGGTAAATATGAAAGTGATTATTCTTCATTAAGTTATGAACAAGAAGTGCTTTTTAATAATAATGTCAATGGTATAGCTGTTACTCAGAATAATTATTTTGTTAAATGTAATAAAAAATGTTTAGAATTACATGGATTTAAAAATTATGAAGAGATTATTGGTAAAAGAATTGATTTTAGTGAATATGTTGATAAAGATACTATAAAAGCAATGCAAAAGTATACTGATAAAATATTAAAAGAAAGATTAATTTCATATAAAACTTTTTTAGAATTTAAAAAGGATGGAAAATTATTCCATTACTTTGATTTAGAAAGCAGTTATATTATATATAACCATAAACCTGCCATTTTATCTATTTATAATGATATCACAGAACAAGAATTAACTAGAAGAAAACTAACTAAAAAAGAGAGAGAAGCAGAAATTTTACAAAAAAATATGGATTTTATTCAATCAGTAAGTAATACCTGCTCAGCATATGTTATAAATAAAGAAATTATAAGATCACCTAAATTATATGAAATGTTAGAACGTGATCCTAATGAAGAGGATCCTCATCGAGATATTTTATGGGATATAGTTGTTGAAGAAGACCGACATATATTAGAAGAAAATTATGCAAGACGTACACCAGAAAATACTTTTGTTGACTTTATTATAAGAATAAATACTGCAAAAGGAAATCTAAAATATCTTCATTGTTATATGAAAGATAAATATATGGAAAATAACCGTCGAGATGTTGTATCATTCTATCAAGATGTCACAGCAGAACAATTACATCTAAAAAACTTAATAAGAGCATTAAATACATCTCAAAAATATCAAAGACAACTAAATCTCTCCTTAAAAGAAAAAGATAAACTTCTTAAAGACAGAGAAATGTTACTAGCTGAAGTTCATCACAGAGTAAAAAATAACTTACAAATAGTACTAAGTTTAATTAATCTAAATAAAGAATATGAATCAGACCCTAATACCATATTAGACAATACAGAAAATCGTATATATGCAATGGCATTATTACACGAGAAAATATATGGATCTGAATCATTATCTGATGTAAATATAAAAGAATACATAGAATCATTAGTAAATTCATTATTAGAATTATATTCATCAAATATCCAATTCAATTCTGATATTGAACCAAATGATTTTAATATGGAACAAGCTATTCCTTTAGGATTAATAATAAATGAATTGACACTTAATACAATTAAATATGCATTTCCAAATACTAAGACTGGAAATTTAGATATTAAATTTAAAAAAGAGGGTAAACATTGCATATTAACAATTCAAGATGATGGAATTGGATTACCAGAACATCTTAACTTCAATAACCTTACAAATCTAGGTTTAATTGTAGTACAAAATCTTACTTTACAAATAGGTGGAACTATATCTATGTTAAAATCTAAAGGTACTGGATTTAAAATAGAATTTAATATAGAAGAATAATAATATTAAAAAAAAAATGATTGTTATAAATACACCCACCCCCCTTAACTTTTATACTCTTTTTTCCATATATACCCAACTAAATTATGTAACCATTTTATTTTTATAAGATATACTCTAAATTTTACTACAAAACATAAAAAGTTTCACTTATAAGTTACAACTTTTCAATAATAATATTTATAAATTTCAATTATCATAATAGTACTATGTTTAAAAAATTAGATTTTAATGTTAAAGAATCTCCATTTTATAATTTTTCCTCATCTAGATATTCTATATCTAGTAAAATTAATGTTCAATTTGCTTGGAATTATTGTAAAGAGAATGATTTATCTTTTTTTATTGTATCACTTGGATGTTTACTAGCTGGTTTAAATGATGTTAAAGAGTTACGTCGACGAATTATTGATGATACTGCTATTGAATTTGATACACTTGATGCAATTACACCTATTATGAACAAGGATAAAAGTATTTTTAAAGAAATACGTGTTTCATCTTTTAAAGAAGATGAATCATTAAAATCTTGGCATGATAAAGTTCTTAAATTAAAAGAGGATACATTAAATGGTCATGTACCTGATTTTTCTGTGGATACTATGAAACGGGATATTGAACCTATAGCTAATTTTTCATGTATTCCTTGGATTGACTTTGACACTATGACAAATTGTATTGCCACACCCCACCAAATTCAACCATTAATTACTTGGGGTAAAGTATATGATGGTAAAATGTCTGTATCTATTAGTGTTAATCATATTTTTGTATATGGAGAACATTTAGGACAATTCTATAATAAAATACAACGATACTTTAATGGTATTGAAAATACATTTTAATTTTCTTATTTTTTTAATTATAATTAATATTGTTTCTTGCTTTATATTATTTATGAGAAAATCCTTAATTTTTGGATAAAATTGATAAAATAGTGACCTGTGAATTTCAGAAATATAAAGATGTATGTTATTTTGTATTTCTAAAAATATTGTTAGTCTTAACTGGATTATATTTCTATATATACTTAGGTATACTTTTACATACATGAAAGTAAAGAATTTTTTTATCTTATTTTTTTTAATATTTTCTTATTTTAAGTAATTAGTTAGTATTATGTAAAAATAAAGTATTAGAACAATAAAATAGATATATATTATCAGAACTTAAAAAAATAAGGAGGTATTATATGGATTTTACTATTGTACTTATTGTAGGTTTAATTTCAGGATTACTTTTTCATTATCTGTTTACAAAGTGGATTTTAGTACCATTTTATCATAATCTTAATGAAAGATTAGATTACACAGTTTATTATGAAAAATTAAATAGTCCTTTTACATCAAAAGGATATAGTGTTAAAGGTCATGCTTTAAACGTTATTATATCATTTCCAATTACAATTCTTTTCATATCTACTATTATAACTATTGTTGATCAACATACATTTAATGAATTTCTAATGGTATTTTTAATTTTAATATGTGTAATATCTTTTGTTTTATTACCTGCTGTGGGTCAGTACTTTAGATCTGATATATTTACAACAGAAACTAAAGATTTTGAGAAAAATAATTCTAAATCTAAAAGGAATAAAGCTAAAGATGAGTCAAATATTAATAAAAAATATTATGTTGGTTATTCATATTGGTCATCATTGATTCCTGTAATCGGTTTTGTTATCCTAGGAATTCTTGGTTTAATTAATGGACAGATGATTTCTATCCTTTTAATAGTGATAGGATTAATTTTAATGATATTGACTTGGTTTCCAGATAAAATTGATGAATATTGGCCATGGAATTTAAAAACAGTAGATGGTGTACGTTATTTTATTTATTTAGAATTATTTTTAGCTTTTATTGTTTTATTTGCATTTCCAAATGTAAATATTCCTTTTAATCACTGAAATAATTTTCTTTATTTTCTTTTTTTATTTTATGTATGTTTTTTGTATAATTGATTAGTGTTTTTTAACTAATTATTTTTAAAATTTATTTTTATTATTCTTTACAAGCGTTCTTGTTTTTCATACAGCAAATTAATAAAAAAAAGTAGATTATACACTATACAAAGCTAATAACTTATATCATTAAATTTATATAGTGTAAAATGTGTTGTATTATATTATAATATCCTTTATTTATTACATGTTTATTTGTAGCTTTTAATAGATCAAAAGATAATTTATGAATTCTTATTAGCATTTTAATATATTTTTTATTTTATTATACATTATTTATTCCTTTGTTGGCTTAATTATATATTCTAGGGTAAGTATAACTTTTCATCCTTAAAATAATTTTTTTATCTTTTTATTCAACCTCAAATTCTATTTTAAATCCTGCTCCTTCACAGTTTTTTATGATTTCTATTTTCCCATCAATTTGTTGGACAAGATTAGTTACTACAATTAATCCTAAGCTTGTTAGATTGTCTAAGTCAAGATCTTCTGGGAATCCTATTCCATCATCCTCAAAAGTTAATAAATATTTTTTATTATTTTTCTTAAATTTTATGTATAAGTTTCCTTCTTCATCATCCGCAAACGCATATTTTATTGTATTACTTACTAACTCATTTATCATTAGTCCTAATGGTATTGCTTCTTCCATGTTAAGATCTAAAGATTCTATGTCTTGGTGATATTTAATCTTTGACTCATATATATCTAATAATGATGAAACTAGTGATTCTACATAATCTTTCATATTGACTTCAGATAGTGAATTTGATCCATATATTTTCTCATGTATCAATGCCATGGCATATATACGATTTTGTGTATCATCAAGTATTATATTTGCATCTTTTTTATAGTATCTATTTAAGTTTATGAGACTTAATATGATTTGTAGATTATTTTTTACTCTGTGATGAACTTCACTAAGTAATATTTTTTTATCGTTTAATGTTGTTTCTAACTGATCTTCATATTCATGTTCTGATGTAATATCTTGGTTAAAGCTTATACTCTGAATGTAATTACCTTCTTTATCATAGTCTTTGTAGTAATATGTTCGAATGTATTTTATATTTCCTTTTTCTGTTTTTACTTTTTGAGTAAATGTCCTTTCTGTATCTTTTGGTGAAAGTGATTTTATGATATTCCTTCTTATTTTTAAATCTTCTTTTGATAAAAAATTTTCTATTATATTAGTTTTATCTCCTGTATAATTTTCAGGATCTATTTCTAATATATTAAATATTTCAGGTGTCCACGTAGGATGACCTGCTTCATCTACATAGGCTATGGCTGTTTTACTTACTGTTTGTATTCTGTTTAAATTTTTTTCTAAAACTAATAATCCATCCAATGCTTTTTTTAAGTCTTTTAAATATAATTGTTCATCTGTTACATCTCTGTAATATGATAATCGTTTTTTAATGTTATGATCAAATCGTATCCTTAAATAACAATGTATATATTTTAAATTTCCTTTTGCTGTATTTATTCTTATAATAAAGTCAATATCAGTTTCTCCATTTTCTATTTTTGCATAGTTTTCTTCTACTATATGTCTATCTTCATCAATAACAAAGTCCCATATAAGATCTCTTGTTGTATCATCTTTTAATGGTTTTCTCTCTAGTAAATCATATAGTTTTTCTGAAAGTCTAATTGTTCCATCATCAAAGTAGTATGTGAATGCTGTATCACTTGCTGATTGTATTAAATCTAAATTTTCTTCCAATACTAATGCTTCTTGAACTTTTTTATCTCGTTCTACCTTGTTTAATTCTTGTTTTGTAAGATCCTCAAAAATACCTAATACAGCAGGTTTATTATCATAGACAATATATTTATATGTTATTTTAAGACATTGAAAAAGAGTATCGTCCTTATTTATTTTAAAAGGAAATGTATAAGACGTTCTTTGATTAATTACTTTTTTTATAATGTTATTTATTTCATCAATAGAATCTCCAACTAATCCCGTATAACCAATTTTTTGACCTATAACATCATCATAACTTTTATGTCCATATAATTCAAGATATTTATTGTTACATCTTATAAAATGACCATCTTGAATAATGACAATTGGATTTATTTCATTATCTAAAATATTTTCATAATCTGTGAATAATAAAGCATAATCATCAGTATGTCTACTTAAAAGATAAATAAATCCATTATATTTAAATATTTTAATACTAAATCTTCTAGATAATAAGTCATTTTTATAAAATTCAAATATTACTTTTTGGGATTCACCTGTTGTATATACTTGATCCAATTTTTGAATTAGTATTGATTCTTCAGGATTAATTTCAAAAGTATCTGAAAAATATGTTCCCTGAATATTTTCCAATTTCATAGAAGAATATTTGAAAAATGAATTGTTTAAGAATGATATGTAAAAATCATTTAAATTTTCAACAGGATGAAATACACCTATAAAAAAATCTAAATTATTCATAAATTCTTTATTTGAATCATCAATTTCATAAACTGAATTAACTTTTTTAAATTCATTGATATTTTTAGTTTCTTTAAATGATAATCGTTCGACTTCACTTAAATTTTCATCTAAGACTTTAATATACATGAGATTCTATTTTCCTTCAATGTTTATTATTTTATTTAGAATATAATTTTTGAATATATATTCATTTATT
>CAYNSJ010000078.1:0-10358 GCA_964399835.1 uncultured Methanobacteriaceae archaeon
TTTTAATCTAATAAAATATTTATTGTTTAAAACTTGATTATTTATCTTGTTAATTTGTTTAGATATTAATATAACTTTTGTATTTTAATTAAAAATAACGTTAAATATATATTTTTTTAAAAATAAAGTATAAATAGTTATAATTTTTAATTATAATTTAATATCATGGAGGATTATAATATTGGATGATATTGAAGATAAATCAGACAATAGTCGATATGAAAAAATAGAGGACACAATAGAACGAGTAATATTCTCAGGACGTTGGCTTTTAGCTCCTGTATTTTTAGGTTTAATACTGGTATTAGCTGTTATATTAGTTAAATTTATAACTATGCTTATAGTTTTTATCCCTGCTTCAGTTAATATGTCTTTTGATGATGTGACTATGGCAGTATTAAAATTCTTAGACTTAGCACTATTGGGAAACTTGGTTTTAATTGTAACATTTTCTGGTTATGAAAACTTTGTATCAAAAATTGATGTTGCTAAAGATCATAAAGACAGACCATCATGGATGGGGAATCTTGACTTCTCAGGACTTAAACTTAAAATTATAGGTTCAGTAGTTGCAATATCATTAATTGAATTACTTCAAGACTTTTTACACCTTGCTGGTGGATTAGACCCAAGTATCGTATTTTGGCATATCATGTTACACTTAACATTTGTTGTTTCAGGTTTAATATTTGCGATAATGGAATATATTGCTGAAAGAAGATAAATAAAGTATTTTTTTATTTGAAGAAATAAATAATTATTCTAATGAAAGATAATTATATTTTTTCCATTTTTTTTTAAAATCATTACTTATTTTTAATATTATCACTATACAATATTTATATATATACATATAATAATTTAAATAATAATTATTATCATAAAATGTTGTGTGAAAATATGAAAGAAAGAAAAATAAATTTAACAATTCAAGATGATCAAAGACTTAAAGAAGCCAAAAGAACAACAGATCTATTATTCAATTTAAATAATACAAAACAGGGAACTGATGAATATAACAAATTAGTAAAAGAATTATTTACTGGTGGATTAGGAGAAAATTGTTTAATTAGTACACCAATTTATATGAATTTAGCAAATAATATTCACATTGAAGAAAATGTAGCTATTATGCCCTACTTTAAATGTATGTCTGCTGGAAATGTATATATTGATGATAATGTTCAAATTGCATTTAATGTTTCTATCATAACAAACAATCATGATTTTTATAAACATGAAATAATCACAATACAAGATGTACATATATGTAAAAATGCATGGATAGGGGCAGGAGCAATTATTCTTCCTGGTGTTACTATTGGTGAAAATGCTGTTGTAGGAGCAGGAAGTGTTGTTACACATGATGTTGAATCAAATACTGTGGTAGTTGGAAATCCTGCTAAACCAATAAAAACATTAGATGAAAATAAGTTTAAAAAATAATATTACTGCATGACTTTTAATTTGTTATTATTAAAAAAAATTAGTTTTAATTTCTAAAATAAGTTTATGTATAAATTAAGAAAAAATAAAAAAAATAATTCATTCTATATTAACAAGTTCCTTTAATATACAGAATACATTTCTCTTATAAAAACAAATAATTAAAGGATTTGTATGAAACATAAAATTCTCTATTTTAATATTATTTAAAATTTTTCATTATTTATTTTCTATATTCTTTAATACTACTTTAAATAATTTATAAACTTCTAATTGGATTTATTTTAAAAAAATACTTGATAATAATATGTTTTTTATTTTATATTTATTTTTAAAAATTACTCTAAGTTAATCAAGTAAAATTATTAGAATAAGACGTTGAATACTCTTTATAGATTTTTATTTGATTAGATAATTTTTACAAAAAACTTATATAATAATCCATTCAAATCATTATTATAGAATTATTATATGCTTATATTAAAATTAAATCTATATAAGATATACTTTTTTATTTTTTATAATTAAAAAAATTGTGGAGAATTTATATGAGACAAAGTATTAAATATGGTATCGCAGGGGGTTGTATTGTATTGATTCTTTTGATTGTTGTTGGAATGGCATTATCTCCAGATAATCCAGGTACTTCAACTGAAGATCAAGGAGTACAACTCAATATTACTACTGCTGGTAGTTGGAGCGGATCTTATCTAGCTAATGGAACTACAAGTTCTATTAGTGGTAATGGCAACAAGCTTGTAGACTTAAATACAACTAGTGGTGATATAGTATCAGCTACTATCCAGAAAGAGGGTGGTGGCACAGGTGAACTTAAAGTAGACATAATAAAAAATGGTAAAGTAGTAAAATCTGCTAGTACAAATACAGGATATGGTGTTGTATCTTTAAGTTCATAAATTTATTTATTATCTTTTTTTATATTTTTTTAAATATTAACTTTAGATTAATTACTAATAATTTAATCTTAAATTCATTGAATAGTTCCATATAAATTTTATTATAATAAAATAACGAACTTTTCTATAGAATTTATAGCACTTATTAAAATTATTTAAATTGGTTAGTAATTAAAATTTATTACTTTAATATTTTTTATATTTCTTTATAGTACTGTCTTTTTTTATTAAATATTATTGTACTGTTTTTATATAAAAGTAACAGTGTTATTTTTTTTAATTATAAAATTGCTAATAAACATCTTTTTATTTTTCTTTTACTATCCATTTTTTTGTAGTATCTTCTTATTGTAGTTATATTTATATAGTTACTTTAATAAAACATAGATTATAATGTGTTGTTTTGATAGCTATATTTGTAATAAATAACAAAAGTGTATTATTTTTTTTTATTTTTATTTAAATTTTTTTTGTTATTATTTCATTTAAATCTTTAAAGATTTCTTTGGAAGTATTGGTTAGTTATTGAATAATCTTTGTTGATAAAATTTTATTGTATGATTTAAGTTCATATAACTTTAAAATATAAATAAGTTAAGGAGTATTGAGTAAAGAAAATCCCTGATGTATTTTGTGTTCTAATAAGGGTTTTGAAAATGAAATTGATTTTTAATAGATTTATTTTGTAAATTAATGATTGTTTTAATAGTTTCTATTTCTATTTAACCATTGTATAAACAATAATTGTAATAATCAATGGTTGTAACTACAATAGTTTTATATATTATTATTGATATAACATAATATAACAAAAGAAAGTCAAAAAATTAATTTTCATAAATTTTTCTTAAAATCAATGGAAATGGTTATTATGGAAAGTATAGATGATCTAAAATTTATAAAATATTATTCAATGGAAAAAAAGAATACATATTCTATAAATTATACCAGTTCAAATTTAATAGATTTTCTAACAGAAATAAAAACAAAGGATGTTAAACAATATGAAGATATTGTGTTAGAAATTAATAATGAGGAAGGTATTAATTTTAAGGAGGATACTATTGAATTTGAATATTATGACTTCAATGATAATTTTAGAGAATATGATATGGCATATAAAAGTGCAATTATTGAAAGATGTAGAGAAATTGCAACAAGCTTTATTAACGATGCAATTAAATCAAAACTTGGAAGATTCGGTTATATGAGATACTTCAGATTTTAATAATAATGTTATAAACTTAAAAAGGGACTACTTAATTTTAAATGAGGTATTATAATATTTCTTTTATATACTTCATTTTAAAATAATACTATTTTTTTTATATTAATAAAATAATTATATAATAATTTCCATAAGAATTATCCATATTTTTTTTAAAATATTTTCAAAAGGTTATATTTTCTAAAAAAAGTAAAAAATGTAAGGGAGAAGATATTGTTATTTAGTTGTTTATTCTTCTTCAAGTTCTATTTTGAATTTTGTTCCTGTAGATTCTTCAATGGATAATGTACCATTAAGTTGTAAAGCAAGATTTTCAACTATAATTAATCCTATTGTTGAAGGTTCATCTATATTTATATCATCAGGTAAACCTATTCCATCATCTTCAACTGTTAATGTATATTTATTATCTGTTTTGATGAAAGTTATGTTAAGGTTACCTTCTTTACCATCAGGATATGCATGTTTAATAGAGTTTGTTACTAATTCTGTTATTATAAATCCTAATGGTATGGATAGTTCCATATCTAAGTATAATGGTGCTACATCTGATTTAAAGTTAATATCAGAGGAGTAGGTATTAAATAATGAGTCAACTAATGTTTCAACATAATCTTTCATATTAACATCAGATAATGATTCAGATCCATATATTTGTTCGTGTAATAATGACATTGCATAGATACGATTTTCAGTATCATTCAATATTGTATCTGAGTCTTTTTCAAATGATTTATTTAAATTAATTAAACTTAATATGATTTGTAAATTATTTTTTACTCTGCGATGTATTTCAGTTAATAAGATTTCTTTTTCTTTTAATGTTTCTTCAATATCATCTTGATACTCTAATTGAGAAGTAACATCTTTAATAATTTCAAGAGTTTCTAATAAATTACCATTTTCATCATAATTTTGATGTAAAATAGTTTCAAGATATTTAGGATTATCTTTTCCAGTTATTACTCTTAAAATAAATGCTGTATCTGGATTATCTTTAGATAAACTTCCAATAGCATTTTTTCTAAGATTTATATCATCTTCAAATACAAATTGTTCAATAATATTTGATGTATCATCTTTATATTCATTAGGATTTACTTCTAAAATATTATTTATTTCAGTAGTCCATATAGTACTATTTGAACTATCAGTATACCCTATAGCTGTTTCATCAAGTAATTGTATTATTTCTAAATTATCTAAAATCTTTGAACCTATATCATTTTTAGTTTTTTCTTCTACTAAAAGGTATATCAGATCATTTACTTTAGTAATTTTAACTAAGTACTGTTTCTGAAGAGTTTTATTATCATAATATCTGAAATAGAATTCTTGAGGTTCACCTGTTGTATAAACTTCTTTCATTCTATTTAATATTAAACTATCTTTCTGTTGTGCTAAGAATATATCAGATACTAATGCACCTTTAATATCATCTAATTTTAATTGAATAATATCTAATAATTTATTATTTAGAAAAGAAATATAAAAATTATCATAATTTTCATTAGGTAAACAAACACCAACATTATAATCCATTTTATTTAATAATATTTTAATATCATTATCGATATCCTGTTTGCCATCTACTTTTTTAAATTCACAATTTTCTAAATCTAAAGAATCAATTTTATCCAGTTCTTTTTTATCCTTATCTAAAATAATTAATTTCATTATATTAAACCTCGTTTATAATAAATTATTCTTGATTATTATTTTTCTATAAAATTATAATTAATATTAAAAGTATATACTATTATTTTATGCTTTTTTATTTGCTATAAAAATCTTAAATATTTATTATTAATTAATATGAAATTCCTTATTATATATATTTGTTTTTTCTATATGTTAATTAATTCTATTTTAATTATTGTTTCTTAATATATTTTCCTGTTTTAAATAGGGTATGATAAATTATTTTATTTGTCATTGCATGTAAATCGATTGATATATTAAAATGTTTTTTATTATAAAATTTTTTTAATTTTAGATAGTTTTAAATATAAGGTTATGAATATATATTCATAACAAGAAAATTAGAGAGAAAAAAACATGAAAAATGTTTTTTATTATAAAATTTTTTTAATTTTAGATAGTTTTAAATATAAGGTTATGAATATATATTCATAACAAGAAAATTAGAGAGAAAAAAACATGAAAAATTTAAAATACAAATGTGAAGAATGTAACTTTATATGGATAACCCTAAATGGCGAACATAAAATATGTCCAAAATGTCATACAGAAAATATAACTTACATAGAAGAAGTAAAAAATATAAATACTGATGCAATATTAAGTTATAACAAACAAAGAGGAGGTTGTTGTGGATCAGGAAGAGGAAAAGGGCCATTAACATGTGGTAAAAAAGCACCAGATCACGAACATTTAAACAAAGAACACAACAAAAAAACATGTTGTGGATACAAATAATAAAATATAATCATAAACAAAAATAAAAAACAATAAAGAAGGAATTATAAAAAGAACTCGATGAGATAGTATGGTAAGACCACAAAAAATAAGACGAATAACAAATAAACCAACAACTTCAACATTTAACAATGATCCATCCAATACAGAAATAATATTGCTGAAAATTGATGAATATGAAGCAATACGTCTAAGTGATTACCATAATATTAAACAAACAACATCAGCAGAACTAATGGGAATATCTCAACCAACATATCACAGAATACTAAGCAATGCGAGAAAAAAGATAGCAACAGCACTGATAGAACAAAAACAAATAAAAATAATTGGAGAAACATATATGAAAAATCAATATAAATATATATGTCAAAAATGTAATTTAGAATGGACAAACCCTGAAAAAGAATATGAAACATGTCCAAGCTGCAATTCAAAAAATATAGAAAAAATTACAGATGAACCTCTAAATCAACGAAAATCATTCGGAGGCCCAGGGCTAAACAAATGTATAAATAATCAAACCATTCCAACAGAATGTAAATGTCCTAAATGTGGCCATTCAATTCCAAAAATCAAAGGAAAACCATGTAAAAATGAAATATGTCCTAAATGTCAAATACCATTAAAAGGATCAAATACATGTAATATTAACTAAACACAAGTAAATTATAAAAAAAATAAAATTTTATAATTTATTAATACCTTTTTTAAAATACTATTTTTAATTAATTTCAACAAAAATATAAATTTTATAATATTTAAAAAAATATTTAATATTTTATAGTAAACCCTTTTTTTAGTAGTCTTTTAATATTATTTTTTAATATACTTTAGATATATAAATTGATTTTATCTGATTAACTTGGAATTCTTCATAGATTTATTTTATTATTTTTTATTTTTTTAAATAGTAAATTATTATTTTATTATATAATCTTTAATTGTTCATAATTAATTATTTGATAAAGAAAGTATAATTACATAGATTCATATACATGAGTTAATAGAAAATACTAAAATTTGAGGATCAAACTTAATAAATTGTTTTTATATTCAATTATGTAATATTTATTATAATATTTGTAATTTTCTAGAAACATAAAATAAAATTAAATGAAAGACAATCAATGTTCTAATTTAAGTTCAAATATTTTAAAAAATCAAAATGGAATAAATTATTTTTTTTTAGATAAATAACTATTTAATTGATCAAAATCTTTATAAATTTTAAAAAATATCAAAAGATAGATAAAATAAGATAATGAGAATAATTTACGTAAGGCAAACAATTAGTAATATTGTACTGAGAATAAATGTGAAATTAATTAATAATTATTTTTAATTTTTAAAATTTAAATGTTTTATAATAAAATAAGTCATTAAAAGCTTATTTTAAATTTATAGTAATAGCTCCTTTTTATTTTTTTCTTTATTTTAGATGTGTTATATTTCTTTAGTTTTTTAAGTATGTTGTAATATTTTCAAATTAAGCATAAATATAAATATATTACTATACTAATTATTAATTAATGTTTTTTTTTATTAATCGTTTGTTAAAAGGGAATGTTTTATTAAAATAACATATATTTTTTCATTAAATAATATTTGAATTTTTGAAGATTAATAGGGAGATTAATATATAGTTATTGCATTGTTTTAGTTATTATTAGTAATTAAATGGATAAAAATTAGAAGAGGAACTGTTTTATATGATAAACATAATTATTTTTGATGAAAATCGAAAAGAGATAGATAGATATGATTTAAATTATTATCATAATAGTTCTTTAAAAAAATTTGATAATGTACCTGAATTTAACGATATAAATAAAGATATATTAAATGATTTGGATTATTTAATTGGAATATTTAAGCCTGTTGATACTTTAGATGATTTTTATATTATTTTTCTAAATGATACTCTTTTGGAATTTTTTTCTTTAAGTCTTGATGATGCTATAGGTATGTATGCATCTGATATTTATAATGACAATAATGAGCATAATACATTATTGAATATAATGTTAGATGTTTATAATACAAATCAATCTCGTAAATTATTTATTGAATACTACAATAATAATATTCTTATTAGAAGTTTAAATATTAAAATTAGTCGGCATGAAAACAATTTATTTTATATTGCAAAAGATGAGACTGATTATGCATATTTATCAATGAAACAAAAAATACTTTTTAAAAATGAGTTTAATGCAATAGCAATTATTCAAGATGGATGTTTAGTTAATGTTAATAATCAGTATTTAGAGGTTTATGGTCAAGATAGTTTTGAGGATGTCATTGGTAAAAAGATTGGTTTTACAGGATTAGATAAGAAAAATGTTAATAAATTAAATGATTCTATCAATAAAATTATTGAGGGTAAATTAATTTCTTATATAACTACTCTCGAAATTAAAAAAAAGGGTAAACTTCTTCGTTATTTTATTATAGATGGTAATTATATTGTTCATAATGGGAAACCTGCTGTTATGGCTATTCATCATGATATTACCCAAGATGAATTAAACAGAAGAGAGATAGAAAATAAAAATCGTGAAGCATTAGTTTTAGAGACAAATTTAGATTTTATTCAATCAGTTAGTAATATTGCTTTAATTCAAGTTAGAAAAAGTAACTATTTGTATTCTTCTAAAGTCTATGATATAATTGAAAGAAATCAACTTGATAATGATATTAATAGAAATATATTATGGGATTTTATAGTTGATGAAGATAAACCTTATGTAAAAGAAAGTATAAGGAGTATATTAGCAGATGAAAAATCTGTAGATGGTACTATAAAAATTAAAACAGCAAAAGGTAATTTGAAGTATATTCATTACTATGTTAATATTAATAAGATTAATCCTAATATAAATTTTATCATATTTTGTCAAGATGTTACCAGTGAACAATTATATTTAAAAAAATTAGAAAATACATTAAAAGAGAAATTAAGACTTGAATATAACTTGAATAGGATACAATCAATAAGTAAAACAGCTATAGGCTACTCTGATAATTTGTATAGTTCTGAATGGACACCTGAAATATTCGATTTATTAGAGATAGATCCTAATAATTATATTAATGATACTAATAATCTTATTGAACGTTTTGTTATAGAAGAAGATAAAGAACTTAGAGATAAATGCGTCAAATCACTTTCTCCAAAAACACCTGATGTTATATTTAAACAACGGGTAAAAACAGGTAACGATAATATAAAATATATTAAAACTGTTATGCATCATGAATATAAACAGGGAAAATTAATTAATCGTGTAAGTTTTAATCAGGATATTACACAACAAACAGGATATGAAAATAAATTAGAAAATGCACTAAAGGATAGAGGAATTCTATTAAGTGAAGTACATCATAGAGTAAAAAACAATTTACAAATAATATTAAGCTTAATCAATCTTAATATGAATTATGATAAAAAACCTGATCAAATTCTTTCTGATACTCAAGATCGGATATATTCCATGGCATTAATACATGAAAAAATATATGGATCTAATTCACTGTCTGCAGTAAATATGAACGATTACACAAAAGACTTAGTTAAATCATTATTTGATCTTTATAATTCTGAAATAGTATTCCACCCTGAAATAGAAGCAATAGAGTTAGATATGGAAGAAGCAATACCCCTTGGATTGATAATAAATGAACTGGTAAACAATACAATTAAATATGCTTTTCCTGATGATAACTCAGGTAACCTTTATATTAAATTTAGAAAAGAAAATAACCATTATATATTCCTATGTTATGATGATGGTGTAGGATTACCTGAAGATTTTAATCTTAGTGATCTTTCTAGTTTAGGATTAATCGTAGTTAAAAGTCTTACAACACAAATTGGTGGTAAATTATCCATTATTGACTGTAAGGGAACAGGATTCAAAATAGAATTTGATGAATAAAAGTTAATAACTAAAAATTACTAATATAATTTTTATTTTCCTATTTTTTAAAAATCATTTTTATATAAAAAAAAATTATTTAGGTATAATTTTTCTATATTTTTTTTCGCTGTTGTGAAAAATTCAAATGATTATATTGTTTTTTATATTACTATTTTAAATTATAAAAAAATTCAAAACACGCAATACTTTTTCTAATAATAAAAAATAAATCTCAAAGATATAAAAATCAATTATATTATAATTAAAACATTATAATCTATTTTAAAATAAATTAAAGTTCTATAAAACACGTGTAATAATGATTAAAAAAAACTTTTTTTACTTTAAATGAGGCTGACTCATAATTTTATTTTTTTATTTTTTGTTAATTCTTTTTTTTGGTTG
>CAYNSJ010000079.1:0-10297 GCA_964399835.1 uncultured Methanobacteriaceae archaeon
AATTTGTAGCACATACTATATACAACAAACTCACCAACTCAACATTAATAGAAAACATTGCATTATTTAGATGAATATCAATAACAAAAAAAATATTATAATATCTTTTAGTAATACACTTTATTATGTCTATTTTTCAATTTGAATATTAAGAATAATTTTAAATATCATATTAATCTTAGTTATAATTATTACTGTTTATCATGAACTGATTTAATTCGTCTTGTTATATGATAAAATATTAAGGAAAAAAGTTTTATTATGACACATATTATTATTCTAGATGAAAATCAAAAAAAGTTAAATGAATTTAATTTAGTTAACAACTATAAAGATAATTCTTTTGAAAGATATGAAAATATAGTTGAACTAGATAATATGAATAAAGAAGTTTTAAACAAAACAGATGAATTGATTGGAGTATATTCACCTATTAAAAATGCTGATGATTTCTATATTATTTTTTTAAATTCTGCTCTTTTAAATTTCTCAGCTTTAGATACTAATGATTATAAAGGTAGACTTGTATCAGATATGTTTTTTAATAACAATCAAAATAAAACTATGCTAAATAAGATGAAAGAAGTTTATCTTACAAAGAAATCTCAAAGATTATTTATTGAATATTATACGAATAATGTTCTTAAGAGATGTTTCAATGTTAAAATTTCTAGAATTGCTAATTATATATTTATCATAACTGAAGATAAAACAAATTATAGATATTTATCTATAGAAGAAGAAGTACTTTTTGAAAATGATTTTAATGCAATATCTATTATTCAAGATGGTTGTTTTGTTAAAGTTAATAAAAAGTATATAAAACTTTCAAAAAGTAATAGTTATGATGAAATTATTGGCCAAAAGATTAATAATATTAATTTACATCCAACAATAATTAAAAAGATGAATGACATTATTGATAAAATTTTAAATGAAAAATTATTTTCTTATTCAACAAATTTAAAAATAGTTAAAGAGGATAAACCCACTTATTATTTTAATTTAAATGGTAGTTTTATTAATTATAAAGGTAAACCTGCTGTTATGGTTATTTATTATAATATTACTAATCAAGAATTAAATAGAAAAAAAATTGAAAAAGAAACTCAAGAAACATTACTTTTACAAACAAATTTTGATTTCATTGAGTCTATAAGTAATATTGGTGTGACTAATGTTATAAATGGTAAATTTATTCGTTCTTCTAAATTATATGAAATATTAGAACGTGAACCTTTTGAAGATGATATAGATAGATATATTTTTGTAGATTTTATCATTGATGAGGATTTACCTATTTTAGAAAAAAGTTGTGCTAAAATTTATAAAGGTGCTAATTCAGTTGATGATATTGTACGAATAAAAACAAGTAAAAATAATCTTAAATATCTCCACTTTTATATTAATGTTAATAATAGTGATAATTATTTAGATTTAGTAATATTTTGTCAAGATGTTACTAATGAACAGTTATATTTAAAAAATTTACAAAAAACATTAGATGAAACTTTAAGACTTGAAGATAATTTAAATAGAATTCAACTAGTCAGTAAGACAGCTATAGGTTTTTCTGATAATTTATATATTTCCCATTGGACTCCAGAAATATTCGATTTATTAGAAATAAATCCTGATGATTATATTAATAATACGAATAATCTTATCGAACGATTTGTAATTGATGAAGATCTAGAACTTAGAAATAAATGTATTAATTCCCTTTCTCCATTAAGACCAGATATTAAATTTAATCAAAGAGTATTAACTGGTAAAGGTAATATTAAATATATTAAAACAGTTATGCATCATGAATATAAAGATAATAAATTAATTAATCGAATAAGTTTTAATCAAGATATTACTCTTCAAACTGAATATGAAATTAAATTAGAAAGTACATTGAAAGACAGAGGAATACTATTAAGTGAAGTACATCATAGAGTAAAAAATAATCTACAAATTATATTAAGTTTAATTAGTTTAAATATGAATTATAATAAAAGTCCAGAGGATATTTTAAAAGATACTCAGGATCGTATTTATTCTATGGCTTTGATACATGAGAAAATTTATGGATCTGAATCTTTATCCGCAGTGAATATGAAAGAATATACTCAATCATTAGTTAAATCATTATTTGATTTATATGATTCTAAGATTAAATTTCATTCATATATTGAATCTTTTGAATTAAATATGGAAGAAGCAATTCCTTTGGGATTAATCATTAATGAATTAGTAAACAATACTATAAAATATGCATTTCCAGATAAAGATGATGGTAATTTATATATTAAATTCAATAAAGTTAATAAACATTATACTTTCATACTTTTTGATGATGGTATAGGTTTACCTAGTGATTTAAACCTAGATAATGTTTCTAGTCTAGGATTAATTGTTGTTAAAAATTTAACTTTACAAATAGGTGGTAATATTTCTTTTATTGATTGTAAAGGAACAGGTTATAAAATAGAATTTGATGAAACTTAAATATTTTATTTCTTAATAATAACATTTATGGTGATGAAAATAGTAAAATCTTCTTAAATTATTTACTTCATGTACCTCAATGATTTATATTAATGTTTATTTTTATACTACTTGTACAATATATAAAATACTGATTAATTAAATAACTAGTTACAACTCTTTTTATTCTAATTATTAATATTAATTTTTATATAATAAAAGTTATAAAGTTAACGTTAAACTTAGTTACTATCAGACTCTTTTTAATTTAATAAAAAAAATACTTTAATAACTTAAAATATTCTAATTAAAATAAAAAATTATTTTTATATAATAAATATTTTAAAAAAATTAATATAATAAAATTTATTTTTATTCTTTATCAAATTCTATTTTAAATCCAGCACCTTCACAGTCTAAAATAGAAAAAGTTCCTCCCAATTGTAATGTAAGATTCTGTACAACGGTTAATCCTAAACTTGTAAGATTATTTAAATCAAGATGTTTAGGTAAACCTTTTCCATTATCTTTAACTATTAATGTATAATGATTATCTTCATTTTTAAATTCAATATATAAAGTACCATCTTCACAACCTTTAAATGCATACTTTATTGTATTTAATGTTAATTCATTTATTATAAGTCCTAATGGAATAGCTTCTTCCATTTTAAAATCATATGGTTCCATATTAGTATCTAATTTAATATTTGATGAATATATTTCAAATAATGATTTAACTAATGATTCTATATAATCTTTTATATTAACATCGGATAATGTTTCAGATCCATAAATTTTCTCATGTAATAATGCCATTGCATATATTCGATTTTCAGTATTTGTTAATATAAGTTCAGGGTCAGATTCATATTCTTTGTTTAAATTAATTAGACTTAATACTATTTGTAGATTATTTTTCACTCTATGATGAATTTCAGCAAGTAACATTTCTTTATCTTTAAGTAATTGATCTTTATCATATAGTGCAACTTTTAATTGATCTTGGAAATTTTGAGATTTATTTAATGCTGTCTTTAAATATTTTAAATATAATTGTTCTGATGTAACATCTTGATAAAAGGATACTACATCCTTACGATTATTACTCATATATTTATCTTTTATATAACAATGAACATACTTTATATTTCCTTTACCTGTTCTAATTCTTACAATAAAATCAACAAAATCATGTTTGGGACTACGTATTTCATAATTTTCTTCTAATATATATTTATCCTCATCAATTACAATATCCCATAAAATATCTTTATTCAGATCTTCTACAGATGGATCACGTTCTAATATTTCATATAATTTAGATGATCTAATATATTCACCATCAATAATATAAGATGAACCAGTATTACTTACTGACTGGATAAAATCCATATTCTTTTGTAAAATTATAGATTCTTTAACCTTTTTATCTTTTTCCCTTTTATTTAATTCTTGTTCTGTAATATCATTATAAATACCTAAAACAGCAGGTTCACCATTATAAACAATATAACTACTTTCTATATCAAAATAATGAAGTAACTTATCATCTTTTTTCACTTCAACAAATGTTCTATATGAATTTAATTTACCATTTAAGATTTTTTCACTGTACTCTTTTAAAGAGTCAATAGTATCATTATCAATAAAACCACTATAACCAATTGGCTTACCTATAATATCATCATAGTTATCATGTCCATATAACTCTAAATATTTCTTATTACATTTGACAAAACGTCCATTCTGAAAAATTACAATACCTGTAATACTATTATCAAAAAGTTTTTCTTGTTCATAAGATAAAGAAGAATAATCTTTTCTATCTTTACCTAGCACATAAATTAAATCATTTATCTTAATAATTTTAATAACAAATTTGTTATATGCTACATCATTTTCATAATACTCTCCAAATATTTGTTGAGATTTTCCAGTATTATATACTTCTTGCATCTTTTTAATTAGTCCTTCATGATTATTAAGAAAAACTTCAGATAGATATGCACCTTTAATATCAGATAAATCATAAAAACAATTTTTAATCAATGTTTTATTTATGTATGATATAGAAAAATCATTAGAATCTTTAATATAATAATAAACACCTACAGAATAATTTAGATTATCGATTAATTGTTTATTTATCTCATCTATCTCTGGAACATTACTTACCTTTTTTATATTATTAATATCAATTTTTTTATTAAAAAGGAATTTATCTATTTCAACTAAATTATCATCTAAAAAAACAGTATACATCAATTACACATCCCACATTATTAATTAATAATATTATTTATTCCCCGTCAAATTCTATTTTAAATCCAGCACCTTCACAATCCAGAATGGATAATGTTCCACCTAATTGTAATGTAAGATTTTATACAACTGTTAAACCTAAATTATCCAAATTATCTAAACTGAAATCATTAGGTAATCCAATTCCATCATCTTCAACTGTTAATATATAATGTTTATTCTTCTTTTTAAATGTGATATAAATATTACCCTCTTCATCATTAGGAAATGCATATTTTATTGTATTTAAAGTCAATTCATTTATTATTAGTCCTACCGGAATGACCTCATCCATATTTAACGTAGATAAATCAATATTTAAATTTAACTTAATATTTGACCAATAATTGTTAAGTAATGAATTTACTAATGCTTCAATATACTCTTTTATATTAACATCACTTAGAGTATCAGTTTTATATACTTTTTCATGTATCAATGCCATTGCATATATACGATTTTCAGTATCACTTAAGATACTTTCAGGATCTGATTCATAATTCCGATCTAAATTAATTAAACTGAGAATTATTTGTAGATTATTTTTTACTCTGTGATGAACTTCAGTAAGTAATACTTCTTTATCCTTTAATGCTGTTTTTAATTGATTTTGATATTTAATTTCACTAGTTATATCTTGATTAAAAGTTACACAACCCAATAAATTACCATGATCATCATAGTCTTGATGTATACTTGTTTTAAGATATTTGATATTGCCTTTAGCTGTTTTTATTCTTTGATTAAATTTAATATCAGGACATTTCTGAGATAATTTTGAAATATATTTATTCCTAACATTTATATCTTCATCAATTACAAACCTCTTAATAAGATTAGAGTTATCATCTTTATATTCTTCAGGATCAATTTCTAATAAATCAAATACTTCAGACATCCATTTAAAATATTTTAATCCCTTTGAATAATAACCAATAGCAGTTTTACTTATCTTTTGAACATGTTCTAAATTATTCCTTAAAGCAGATGATTCTTTTAATGCTAATTTCAAATTCCTTAAATATAATTGTTCATCAGTAACATCTTTATAAAATGAAATATAACCTTCATAGTTATTTTCTTCATATTTTACTCGTATGAAACAATGAATATATTTTAAATTTCCTTTAGCTGTCTTTATTCTTATGATAAAATCAACATTTCCCTTTTCTTTTCTAAGTTTTTTATAATTTTCTTCTAGTATATGTTTATCTTCATCAACTACAAAATCCCAAGTAATATCAAAATAAGGATCATCATCTAAAGGATCTCTTTCAATCATATCATATATTTTAGAAGAACGAGTAATCAAACCACCAAAATTATAAGTAATTCCTGTATTAGTTGCAGATTGGATTAGTTCTAAATTTTCCTCCAAAAAAGAAGCCTCACTAGAAATCCTATCTCTTTCTATTCTATTAAACTCTTGTTTTGTAATATCATCATAAATAGCTAAAATAGCTGGTTTAGTATTATGAACAATTGGTTTACAGGTTACATTGAAATATTTAATTATTTTACCCTCTTTTTTAAGCTCTAAAGGAAAAGTATAAGAAGATATTTTATTTTTCAAAATGTTATTAAGATTATTTTTTATTACATTAAATTTATCATTATCAATATAGTCTTTATAACCAATTGGTTTGCCTATAACTTCATCGTAACTATTATGTCCATACAATTCTAAATATTTCTGATTACATTTAACAACATTTCCCTCTTGTAAAATAATAATAGCAGTAACATCATTATCAAAAAGATTATTTTCATCAGTAAATAATGAAGAATAATGATTATTATTTTTACTTAAAAGATAAATAAAACCATTTAAACATATAATTTTAACATCCAATCTTTTATATAAAATATCATTTTCATAACAATCAAAAAATAGTTTTTGTGGTTTACCTGTTTTATAAACTTCCCACATTTTTTTAATAAGTAATTCGTCTTGATCTTTAGAATGGAAAATTTCTGATAAATATATACCCTTAACTTCATCTAAATCAAAAGGACAAAAATTCAAAATTTGATTATTAAAAAAAGAAACAGCAAAATCTTTTGAATTTGGAATTGGAGTATATACTTCTGCTGAATAATCTAGATTATTTAATAAATCTTTATTTACTTGATCAATATCATTAATATTCAATGTTTTTTTAAATTTTTTAATATCAACAATATCCTCAAAGAATAAACGATTTATTTTAACAAGATTTTCATCTAATATATCTATATACATATTAAAAACTTTCCCTTTTTTTAGTATAATGAAATTACTTAATTTATTATTATTATGTTGTTCTTTATAAATATTCATATTGTTTAAAACTTGAAAACAAATAGTATATTCTTATAAAATATTTATAAAAAAATTCAAAGATATTCAAACTTTATCAGGATAATCTTTAAATTTATTATTACGTTCGTTAATATAAATAATTATTAAATTATTATATATTAAAAAATGTATATATAATATTAATTATATAAAATGAAATATAGCTAAATTAGATATGAAATAATCAGAAATCTAAAGAATGACCTATGATGGATAAAATAAACGATTTAAAATTTGATAAATATTACTCAACAGAAAAACAAGACACTTATGGAATTATTTATAAAAGTAAAAGTTTTAAAAATATCTTAAACAATCTTAAAAAAACAGACCTTTCTGAATATCAAAATGTAATTAGAATAATTAATAATAAAAAAGGAATAAATATAAAAGAAAAAGGTATTGAATTTGAATATACTACAATGATGAATAAGAACTTTAGACATTATGCCCTATCCAAAAAAAAGGCAATAATTAAAAGAGGTCAAGAAATAACAACTAACTTTATTAATAATGTAATAGAAGAAGAGAATTTAGATAACTCAACAACATTACATATAAAAAACCCTAATAATACAACTGGAATTAGTCAAGTACGTAATACAAAAATGAAATTCTAAAATAATTTGCCATTTGAAAAAAAATAGTATCTTAACAAATATAAAGTTTTTTTTATAACTTTAGTCTGTTAACTTACTTTGAATAGCATTTTGCTTCAAATCATTTTTTTTAATTGATCATATTTATTTTATACAGATAAAACTTGTAGAGATTTTATCTCAAAACAATAAACTCTTAATTAAAATATAATAAAACTTATACAAGAATAAATAGACTTAATTTTATTATATCTCTCTTTTTTTAACAAAACTTATTATATATCTTTAGAATTTAAATTCACAGAAATTATATGTAATAACAATAAAATAATCATGTATTATATTATTAAATACTTAATAGTAAGAAGTGATTAAAATGGTTAATGAAACTATTGAAATAAAATTACCATATGGAGATATTGAAGGATATATTCAAGATGATATAGCTATTTTTAAAGGTATTCCTTATGCTAAACCACCTATTGGAAAACTAAGATTTACACCACCACAAGATGTTGATCCATGGAAGAATACACTTGATTGTACCAAATATAGGAATAGTGCAATTCAAGATAAAAAAGAATTATTAGATACAAATATAGAATTTACTCCACAAGAAAATCAAGAAAGTTTTATGAAAGAAACACCACTTGCTAAAACAGGTATCAGTGAAGATTGCCTTTATTTAAATATATGGGCACCAAAAGATATTAAAAATAAGAAATTACCTGTACTCTTCTGGATACATGGAGGTGGATTTTATAGTGGATGTGGATCATATGATTACTTCATTGGAGATGAATTTGCTAAAAATGATGTTATTTTAGTAACAATTAATTATAGATTAGGTCCATTAGGATTTTTAGCTTTAAAAACTAGCCTTGATGAATACCAAACAACTGGTAACTGGGGAACATTAGACCAAATAAAAGCATTACAATGGGTAAATGATAATATTTCTTTATTTGGTGGAGATCCTAATAAAATAACCATAGCTGGTCAATCAGCAGGTTCATTTTCTATATCTAATTTAATAATGAGTCCTAAAGCAAAAGGATTATTTAATCAAGCAATAATGGAAAGTGGTTCTATATTTGCAAATAAAGTAGCAGTACCATTTACAGAATCTAAATTAGATAAATCAATAGAAATGTCACGTGAATTTGCTAAAATCTTTGGGGCAGAAGATACAAAAGAAGGATTAGAATTATTACGTGATATTGATGCTGAAACATTACATAATATGGGTTATTTTTCATCTGATTATGATATAACTTGTCCTTATGCATTTTGGGCTGTTGAAGATGGAAATGTACTTCCAAAAGATCCTGTTCAAAGTTTAAAAAATGGAAAATATAATAAAGTAAAAGTAATTTCAGGTTATACTCAAAATGAAGGTATAGTTTTTTTCACAGAAATGATGAATTCTGAAAGTATGTGGGAAAAATATGTATATCAAAGTTTTAAATCAGATAATGCCCGAAAAGTATTAAATTATATTAACAAAGGTAATCCCTTTGAAAAAGCTGTTAGATGTCTTAATGGATCTTATTTCAAAGCAGGAATAACATTCATGCAAGAAACTATGGCTGATCAAGGAATTGATGTATATGCATATGAATTTAATTATTCACCCCAAGGAAATTATCCATTAGCTATGTTAGGAGCACATCACACAGTAGAACTTCCATTTGTTTTTGGATTAACTAAAAATCTTGGATTAAAATTTAATGAAAAAGGACAAAATGTTGAAAAACAAATTCATAATATGTGGATCAACTTTGTTAAAAATGGAGATCCTAATAACGGTTTAGATTTACCATATGATACTAAATGGAATAAATATAATTCATCTAATACTGAAATATTCTATTTTGACACTAAAATGAGTACGGGAAAACGACCAAAAGAAGATATTGAAGATATTAAATTTTTTAAAGATATATTAGAATTATAACGCTAATATTATTCTATTTTTTTAAAAAAAAAATTTATAAATATATAACTAATATTCAAATCATTATCTATTTAATATAATTATAATACTGTTAATTCCTAAAACATTTGCATAACTTATATTATCAACAATTTTTTATAAAACAGCAATATTATTAATTTTTGTTTCTTTTATTGGGATATACAATAATGAATTAAATTCTTTTTCACTATCTTTAAATGATAATATAATATGATCGTCTTGAATTTTTATATTAATGTCACTATTTTTGATAGTGATAGTCTATTTTTTGTTGAATTAAGTGAGTATAAGAAATTAATAAGAAAATAATTTCTACAAAAACAATACTTGAAACAATTAATTTTAAAACATTAATTCCAATAGGAAATTATTAATTAATAAAAAGAATTCAATGTTTTTACTCTATTTTTATATATTATACAATAAAATAAACATTTTGATTTTAAATTAAAAATAAATTATTATTATATTAATTAATATTATTTTTTTCTTAAATTGCATATTATAGTGAATTATTGAATGAATACTCAAATTATTTAATAACGTGGCACAGTCTAGAATCTTGCTGATAAATTATAATTGATTTTCTTATTAATTATA
>CAYNSJ010000080.1:0-10207 GCA_964399835.1 uncultured Methanobacteriaceae archaeon
CAAAACAGTAACTTCTCAAAAAATAGCTACAACAGTAAAAACTAATACAACAAAAACATATAAAGTAACAAATTCTACTTATGATAAATATTTTAACTACAATAAAACAGATGGAACAGTAAAAACCACAAATTTAGTAGTCAAAGGTGATATTTTAGATTTGAGTGGTACATTTGTAGGTAGAAACTTTACAATAGATAAAAATATAACATTAACAAGTAGTGATAACTCAGCAAAATTATATAATTGTACTGTAATGGTATGGGGATTAAATTCTTCTGGTTCAACTGTATCTAATTTATATATTAGAAATAATAATTTATATGGATCTGGAATATATTTAAATGGTACAACTCATGATTTAATAAAGAATAACAATATATGGGTATGGGGAATTTATGCTTTTAGTATGCCAGTAGATAATACAAATTATACAACAATATTAAATAATACAGTAAAAAATTCATTAAGAGAAGATGCTACGCGTGCACATACAGCAATGCCTATTGGTAGTTCTTATTATAATAACATAGTTAATAATACAGTTACAAATCTTGCAGCTAATGGTATTTATTTAAGTTATTATGGTTCAGGATTATTCCAAGGAGGATTATGTTACTATAATAATATAACAGGTAATACTGTTTATGGTGGAAATACTTCATGGTCATATACTATCCAAGCAATGGGTGGATATAACAACATAACTTATAACACTGTATCTGGAGGATTCCGTGGTATATCAACACAAAGTGATGTTGGAAATTACATTGCATACAACAAAGTTAATGCATCAGCATTAGGAATATATGGTTGTGAAGGAAGTACAATTATAAATAATTACGTTGATGTTAATGGAATAGTAAATGGTATAGAAACTGGTGGAAATGGAGTATTAATAGCTAATAATACTATAAATACTGATTCCGGAATTGGAATTTCAATAGGATCCAGTAATGTAATAATAACAACAAATAATATTACTACAGTTTCTGGATATGGTATATATGGAAAAGGATCCTACAAAAATATTAACATAACATCAAACAGAATAAACTCTGGAAATACCGGTATATTAATTAAAAAACAATCAAGTAGTAAAAAAATAAATGAAATATACATAGACAAAAACATCATATCTTCATTAAAATCAGATTATGCAATTGATTTATACGAAGCAGGAGCAAAAAATTCTGAAGATGCTGTAATAACAGTAACAGGAGCTAATGTTTTAACTTCATTAAAAGGTAATGGATTAGATAAAGCATACCGTACACCTGCAAATGTTACAGCACAAAATCAGACTGATTCTAATAATACGTATGTAGTAACAGAAAAAACATACAACACTTACTTTGATATTTATGGATATGTTAATACAGATAAAATATTAAAAGGAGATACATTAATACTTAATGGAACATTTACAAATAAAAATTTTATATTTACAAATAAAATTAAAGTAAAAGGTCAAAAAGCATTGATAATAAATGGTACAATAACTTTTACAGGAGATGCTAATGAGGCATTATTAAATAATGTAACCATAAGAAACTCTAATCAAACAGGAGTAGAATTAAAAGATGTTTATAATTGTATAATATCAAATAACAACATTAAAGTAAATCAAAAATGGTCTTCATTTGGTATATATATTAAAAATTGTTATGGAATTACTGTAGAAAATAATACAATAGTCACAACAGGAGACTATTTAAATTATGCATTATTTGTATATGGATCTGATATAAATACTATAAAAGGTAATGTAGTCAGAGCAACAGCATCATCTATTCCAAATCCATATAATAGTGAAGTAATGATAGATTCAGAGACAACTATTAAAGAACTGTTACAAAATTATGGAATTTTATTATTATACTCTTCATCAAATATTGTTGAAAATAATGATGTTAAAATGACATCAGACTTTAAATCTTACACACCACTTACAGAAGAATGTAAAAATAGTGTTGTTGGAATTGATATTTATTATGATTCTCAAAATAATAAAGTAATAAATAATAAAATTGTTGTAGATACTAGAGCACCATATTCATATGGTATGGGTGTACTTGGAGCACCATGGGGTTCTAATATTGAAGTATTAAATGCAACAAACAATCAATTCTTAAATAATACTGTATTTGTAACAGGAGGATATTTTGCAACAGGTTTTATAGCAGGTTTAAATAGTGTAAATACAACACTAAATAACAATAGAATTACAGTAACAGCTAAACATAATAAAACAGCTATGGGTGATTATACTTATGGAATTACACTAGAATCATCACAGAATTCTACTATAACCAATAATAGAGTAGTATCAACTTCAACAGCAGTATATTCATTAGAATCATTTGATTCAAACAATAATATAATAACAGGAAATATAATAAAAGGAACAGGAACTTACACCTATGGAATTGTAGGATACAGATCATCAAATAATAATATATCAAACAATATTATTAGTTTAAATAAAAAATTTGTAGGAAATGTATCATTAGCAACACATTCTGATGCAATACCTTATGGTGATGCTGGAATAGAATTAAACACGAACAGTTTCAATAATTATCTTTCATACAACTATATTGATGTAACAAATCAAGATAATGCAATAGTATTAACTAATCAAACAGCTAATAACAAAGTAATACAAAATTCATTAAATTCAGCAAAATCATCTGGTGATAATGCAGTGTTAAATGGACAAAAATCAAATATAATTTCTTATAACTTTAGATATTTTGTTAAAATGTGTGCAAAATCAGCAAGTGCATATACTGGAAATAACATAAAATTAATAGCTAAATTTGGTGTAAAAACAAATGATACTACTAATTTAACCGCAGTATTTAAATTTGGATCAACAGTAGTAGGAACATCTAAAGTAGTAAATGGTGTAGCAACAGTTACATACAAAATACCTTCAACATGGAGAGCAACTACATATGATTTAAAAGTATATGTATCCGGAAATAATTTCCAAAATATGTCAGCACAATCTAAAGTTACCATTAAAAAAACATTAGATCCAACAGTAACTACAGTAGATAAAATATTAACAACAGCTGGAAAAACAGTAACATTAAAAGCAAAAGTACTAGACAAATATAATGATAAAATGGTTGGAAATGTAACATTTAAAGTAAATGGTCAAACAATAGGAAAATCAATTCTCTCAATGGGTACAGCAACAATATCATATATAGTACCAACAAATATGGCTGGAAAAGAGCTTAAAATAGAAGCAATTTACTCTGGAAATGATCAATATAAAACATCTACAGGCACAAATATTATAGGAGTTCAATTACCAGTAACAATAACTGGAACAAATAGTATAGCTCAACCAGGAAATACAACAATATTTACAGCAAAAGTACTTCAAAATGGAAAATCAGTATCAACTGGAACAGTATCTGTATTATTAAATGGAACAATTATAGGTCAATCAACAGTTAATAATGGAATAGCAACAATATCCTATAAAATACCATCCACAATGGATTCTAATAATTACACTATAAATTATGTATATAGCGGAACAAATACATTACAAAGTACAAAAACAACAAATAAATTAACAGTAAATCCATTTACAACAATAATCTTAGCAAATAATGTAACAGCAAATGTAGGTGATAAAGTAATATTAAGAGCAAATGTATTTGATAACAGTAAAAAATATAATGCTACAGGTGGAAATATAACATTCTACTTAAATTCTAAAATATTAACTAGTGTAAAAGTAGTAAATGGTACAGCAGCAATATCATTTACAGTACCAGTTGGATTAGTTGGAACTAATACAATTAGTTATGTTTACAATGGTAACAGTCAATTTACACCTGCAAATCTCACATTAAATAGAGGATTGATAATAAATACAAAAACTGCTACAAGTAGTTTAAAATTTGCAACATGTTAAAAAATAATATTTTATTAAATGAGCGTAATAAATTATATTACCTCAATTTTTTATTCTTTTATTAAAATCTGATAATAAACTTATTATAGACGAAAATACTATTTTTACTTATTTATAATTAAGATATCTAATTTTGTATTAAATAATAATTATATTAAAAAAAGAATTGTTTAAATTATTTAAAAAAAAAATAAAAAGAAATAAAAAAATAATAAATGAAAAGAAAGATAGGACTTTTTTTAAATTTACATATTTTTTTTTAATTATTTATATGTGTCACTCTCGTATTCTCGGACTTTTTCTTTTAAATCCTACAAAGAATAAACAAGCTAATAATACAATAGCCATGATATATGCTGCGGATACCTCTGAATCTTGAGGTGCTGGTTTACTTTTCTGTTTTTGAGAAAGTTCATAAACCTTACCTGAACTTCCAGAAGCATCAGACTGTGAATCAGAAGCTTCTGAAGATGCAGCTGAAGCTTCAACAGTTGCACCAGAAGTAGAAGTTACAGAATCACTTGCTTTACTTGATGATTGACCAGATGATGCAGTACTTGAAGAAGCACTATTACCAGTACTACTCATATCAGTACCTGCATCTGAACTAGAATCTCCATTATTATTAGTATTATTACCAGATGTTGCACTTCCACTATTACCAGATCCACTTGTGGATGATAAAGAACCGAATCCACCATTTGTAGATCCACTACTTCCACTAGTTCCTTGGGAACCAGATCCACCTGTTTGTGAACTTGTACCAGATGATTGACTACCTGTACCTTGACCAGATTGAGTACCATTACTTTGAGATCCATTCTGATTAGCTACAGTTCCACTACCTGTTACACCAGAACCACTAGTGGCTCCATTAGCTATAGTTCCAGAACCAGAGTTAGTACTTGATCCTTGTGATCCTGAACTAGAACCCATCACTCCAGAAGTTCCAGAACCAGAAGTTCCAGAACCTTGGGAAGCACCATTTGCAATATTAGTCACAGTTGAACTCATTTGAGAACTTGCAATTCCATCTACAGAAGTTGAAACATCAACTACTTTACCATCACTAGGGTTTGTTGTAGTTGGTGTTGGACTATCTTCCTCATAAACTGCACCTTGATATGTAGCTGCAGTCATGATATCAGAATATTGTTTCTTGAGTGCATTAGGTACTGTGGCTACTTTAACAATCCATTTGTTAAATACTATATTTTTACAAGTGTGGTGACAACATGCTATACCATACTGAGTTACAGTGGTGATATATTTATTTGCAAGTTGTTCAACCATTTTTGTATCTTTTGCTTTCCAGAAGCCATTCATATATGTAGTTAAAATCCATCCAGACATTGATTGGAATGCATAAGATTGTGAATCTTTAGTGATTGTATAAGTATTACTTAATAAACTTTTTCCAAGTTCATTTATAATACCATCTCCAAGTACTCCACTATTATGAGAAGTACCATCAGTTTTTACTGCATTACCTTTTGCATCTTCTTTATATCCTTGAGTTGTAAGCATTACACCAATAGCATTTTGATATTTAGATGCCATTTCATTCCATCCAGATCCTGTTTTTAATAGTTTATTTTGATATTCTGGATTTAATATTGTGTTACGTACTTCTTTCTCAACTTCTTGACCTAAAGTAGATGCTTTAATCTCATTCTTGTTACGAATATCTATAATCTGGGTATTTGGAGTTGCACCATGTGTATTAGCTGCATTTAATAATCCTCCATACCAATCTAAATAATCATCTGAATCTAAAAATCTCCATGTACTATCTACATTTTGTGATATTAAATTTACATGTGATAAAAGATAACTAAATATGCCTGTTGCATTTTTAACTACAATATTTCCATTCTCATCAATATTCCATGAATGTGACAATCTTGATACATAAACACTAGATAATGCATTACTTAAACCATCAGTAGCATTTTGCCATACAGTAACACTTGGAGTTAAGTCAGAAACACCTGTACCTTCAAGTACGTTTCCTTGTAATCCAAATATTCTTTCTAAAGATGGTTGTTCTGCATAATGTTTTTTAACATAGTTACTAAGAAATGTTTCATTCTGATTATTAACTAATTTGACTGCATCATTCATCAACTTTAACCATAACTTATTTGAAGTTACAGCAGTTGAAAATACGTCTATTCTTGGACGGTTTATAACGGATCCATCACTTAATTTTAATTTTAAATCACTTAATGGAATCAATTTTATACCTGTTACAGTTCCTGTTCCTGTTATAGACCAGGTAGGTTCAACACCTAATAAGTATAAAAATTGTCCTACACCTATTCCTTCAGTACGTAGTAATTCTGTACCCCATATTACTAAAGCCATTACCTCAGGGAATGCTCCATTATTACTTTCATAATAATTTTTCAACATCACATCAACTGATGCTTTTGCTGATTCCCATGCTGCTTTAGTTGGCATTTTACTAGTATCTAATGAATATATTGATTTTCCTGTTGGAAGTGAATCAGCATAAGCTGGATCTGCAGCTAATCCTGGTATTACATATCCACCATCTAAAGCATTCATTATGCTGGTCCATTCACTATTATTTCTGATTTGTTCAATAATTGTTGCTATAGCTTGAATATTAGTGTAAATAGCACTACTATTTGAAAATCCATATGATGTTGCAACATCAGCAACGGATTTTCCACTAGCTAAATCAGTTACAATTTGACCATACATATTGTCAATTTCAGTTTTTTTCTCTGAAAATGTTCTATCTTTAATTAAATCATAATAACTATCATTTGCATATTGAGGATATAAAGTTATCATTAGATTTTGTAAGATATCTGTTCTTGAAGAGGCTATAGTTTTTACACCAGTTACCATTTCAGTACCATTCCATATATGTCCTAATGTATGTAATCCTAATGTAATTGTATCTCCTTCAAGAGATTCTAATTTATGATCTAATAAATTTAACCATACATTAAATGTTTGATTTGTTGTTGGTCCATCATATCCTAATGAATCAGATAAATTAAGTATTTGATTTTGATATTGATCCATTAAAGATGTTGAATTTACTTTTTCTACATTTCGATAGCTTACAATAGCTTGTTGTAATTTCTCAAGATCTCCATAAAGTGTTGTTGAAGTTGTGGTTGGGGTCATATGGCTTATAACCATTGCGAAACCTCTATCTTTTGCAGTCATTCCTTCACCAGGATTTGATACTATATATGGATAAATATTAGGAATATCAGATAACTGGAATGTCCAGTCATCACATTGCATACCTAAAGTATGTCCAGGTAGCCATTCTAATGTTCCGTGTGTACCCATATGTATCATTGCTTCTGCACCAAATACTTCACTTAAATATTTATAGAAAGCAATGTATTGTTGGTGTGGTGCTAATGTCGGACTGTGATAGTCAGTTACTTCATCCCACCCTCTTGCAGGTTGTAATGTTATAAAAACATTACCAAAAGTAAATCCAGGTATTAAAAGATATGTACCATTTTCATTAGTATAATGCATAGATCCATTACCTAATCCTTTACCCCAAGAAGTAGTAAGTGCTTCTTGTAAACTTGTTGGCAATTCATTGTACCATTTCATATATTGATCTTTACTTATTAATTGACCATTTGCAATTAATTGATTATAATATTTTTTTACATATGAATCTAGTAATCCTTGTGCCCAAGTTCCTTTGTTACCTGCTTCAGCAAGACGAGTATATAACTCATCAGTTGATGGAATCTCATCTTTGGTCATACCAATATTATATCCAGCATCAGATAATTGTTCAAGTAAATCATGTAAACTTTGGAATACATCAAGATATGATGCTCCAATATCTGCTTTTCCTGGAGGATAGTTATATAAAATAATTGCAATTTTTTTATTTTGATTTGCAGTTTCTTTTAATTTTGCCCATCCATTGGTAAGTTGAACCATTTTTTTTACTCCCTCTGTCATTACTATTTCTGTACCGTTACTATCTAAATAAGATACAGGTAATGCTCCAAATACTCCTTCAAATTGGGGTACTGAGACAGCATATGTCCATTCTGTTTGTGGCCCATAATCACTTACATAACTGTAATTACTGATACCATTTAATGCTCGAATTATTGCTATATTCATTTTATCGTATGCTGTTATGGTTTTATTAGTTCCCATACTAGCATAATCAGTTGACCAACTATATAATGAATTTACTGCGACAACTCCTCGTTTAAGTGCGGATGAACCTGTGGTAATATTAGATAATAATTCTGTCATTGATGGTGTTGTAGATTTTTGGAATATGTTTACTACAGCTCTTCCTTGAGCTTCATATTCTTTTATCATTGCATCAACAAGACTACCTCCAGGATAGTAACTTGCTATTACTATAAATGAACCCGTAATATTTTTATTATTTGTATACCAATTTTCAAATTCAGTAATTAAAGCATCTGGGCTATTATTTACTGCATTCCATTTAGCATATTCATTTGACATCCAATTTAAACTTCCAACACCATCATCATTATATCCTGGATCATCTCTAATCCATTTGTTAATTTCAGTTTGTGTTGGAGCATGACCAAATATTCCATAATCAGGGTGATATAATCCCCAATCTGGATTAGTTAGTAAAGGAGTATTACCGTCCATAGTTGGATTCTCTTTTGTTTCACCTAATAAATATGTAATATAATTAAACATATTTTTCATATTGGTTTTAACAGCATGCATATCTGTGATAACTTGTGCTTGCCAATAAGATCCAATATAGGTGTTTTCGTATGAATTAACATTTCCTCCTACGAATTTCCAATCTTTAAGTACACTACTAAAGTATTGGTCTGAGTATATACCAAAAGTATAAGCTATCATACCTTTTTCACATGCAGGGGAAGAAGATATTAAATCTTCAGATACTGCAAATCCATTAGATGCTGAATACATATCTACCAAAATGAAGTTTGTATATTCTAACATCCAATGACGTGATTCATCTTTTGTTTGTAAATTATAATTTTCAATAAAATATACACGATCACTAATATTTCGCAACGCTTCTACTTTATTTTTTTGACCATCTGTTGCTGATACACCTGAATAAGAAATGATAGCAATATCTGGTACAAATGTATAATTTAATGAATAAGATTTATTAGTTAATCTTATAGATTCAGTATATGAAAGATATGTTCCATAATTGATAGTTACTGTATAAGTTCCTGATTTTAATCCATTTATTAAATAATTACCAAAAGCATCGGATGTTGTATTAGATACAATATTATTATTACTATCTTTTACAACTATTGTTGCTCCTTGTGCATTAAATGAATCATCATACTCACCAGCATATACATCAGTTTTTTTATCGTAAGCAGTTTTTATAGTACCATTTATTACTAAATTATTAGTATGAATTGTAGCACTTTTTAGTAAACTACTCGTATTTATATTTGTTACTGAGTTTATAATAGCGTCATTTGTTGAGTTAGCATCATTTGTATTACTATTTGTTGATGATTTTTGATTACTGGAAGTTACTGATTTTTGATTAATACTTGACTGTTTAGTAGATTCAATTTTTTTACTTGATTTTGTGTATGATTCTGTGTTTTTTGATATTTCTTTTTCTTTAGATGATGTTGATATAACACCATTATCATCATTAGAGTTGTCTTGTATAATTGTACTTGATACATCTTGATTAGTTGCTGTTGATGTTGCTATATTGTTATTACTTGTAGTTTTAATATTTGTGTTTTCTGTATTTACTATAGAATTATCAATATTTGTATAACTTACTGATAATTCTGTTACAGGAGTAATTATATTTGTTGTATTTACTTCTGTATTAGTATTTGTTGTATTGTATGTATTATCTACATCACTGGCTGCTACTGTTCCACAAAGTAAGAGAATAAAGAGTATAACACATAATGAAAATATTTTACTATTCATTATATTTCTACTCCATTAAACCATTTTATTTAGTTAGTGTATTCACTAATACTTCAAATATTTTTAATATGAATTCAAATATTGAAGAATAATTAAATACACTATATATCATTTTGAAAAAAATAGAATATAAATATATGTATAATAAATATTTTCATATTAAAAAGCTTATGGAGTCTATATTAAATATATAAAAAGATCAATAAGATATGATTTAAATTTATGATTATAAGAGATTTATATAATAAATAACTGTACTGTATTAAGGATATTATTAATATTGAAGATATAAATAAA
>CAYNSJ010000081.1:0-10131 GCA_964399835.1 uncultured Methanobacteriaceae archaeon
TCATTATTAAATATGAAAAAAAATCTAATTTCATTAAATAATTGAATTAATAAGGATTATATGAACTTAATATTATTTAAAAATTATAAATTAAGAATAGATTATGAATTGGAATTAAATTTATTCTGTATTGAATTAATATAAAATTATTATCAATTAAAATGCTTATTACTCCATCATTTTCATATAAATTATTACAAACACTTATTTATTTTGTCTTTTATAAATTAATAACTATGACATAAATTTAGTATAATTTAATCTTCTCAAGTTATAACCTTAAAAAATAGAAAATAAGTTAATGACTTTTAATTTTTTAAAATAATTTTTTTTTAATTAAAATAAATCTTTAAATTATATACCTTTATCTCATAAAATTAACTTGTATAATCAATCAAAAGGAGGTAATGAAAACGAAATTAAATAAAAAAGTAATTTTTCTATGTGTATCAATAACATTGATCATTAGTATTACAACTGTTTCAGCAATATCTACAAACAATACTAATATTAATTCTTCTACAACTATAACTACACCAACAACTAATACAATAAATAATAATAATACAGTAACAACACCAACCAATACTGTACAGAAAAATAGCATTGACAAACAGAGCGTAAATACAAATATTAAAAACCAGAACAATCAAATAACAAATAATTCTTTAAATGAAAACATTAATAGTAATAAAAAAATACAAATAGAAAAAACTACTGTTAAAACAGTTTCAGAATATACAAACAGTACAGAAAAAAGTTACTACACAAACAATAACACAATATTTATAAACTCATCATATAATGGAAAAATATCAAATGGTACTAAAGAAAGCCCTTATAAAACTTTAAATACAGGCTTTAATAGTATAGGTAATAAAACTAATGTATTCATTGCAAATGGAAATTATACTACAACATCCATAATTTCTATAAGTAAAAATGTTAATATAACAGGTGAATCAAGGACAAATACAATAATCTCAGTAAACAATACATCCCAAGCAATACAAATTGAACAAGGATCAAAAGTTACTATAGCAAACATAAGTTTTATAAACTCAAATAACAGAACCTATTACGATAGAGCAATATATAATAGTGGTAATCTAACTATATCCAATGTTAAGATATTAAATTATTATGGTAAGTATGGAGGAGCAATATATAATTACAAAGGTAATTTAACTATATTAAATTCCACTTTCATAAACAACACAGCAACAGAAAATAGTGGTGCAATCGATAATAATGGTATATTACTTATCATAAATTCCAGTTTTATTAATAATACCGCAAATAATGCTGGAGTAATAGATAACACTGGAAACATGATAATTAAAAACTCTAACTTTACAAATAATTCTGCAAAATACAATGGTGGAGTAATATATAATTATAAAGGAAATATAACAATTTATAACTCTAATTTCAGAAATAATAATGCATCTTATGGTGGAGTAATAGAAAATATTGGTAATATAACAATTTACGACTCCAGTTTTATAAATAATAATGCAACAAATTATGCTGGAGCCATACATAACAATAATGGTAATATAACTATAACTTATTCCAATTTTACAAATAATAATGCAAAATATGGAGGAGCAGTATACACTTATAAAGGTAAAACAGTATTATCAAATAGCACTTTATTAAATAATACTTCTATAAAAAATAGTGGTGCACTATATGATGAATGTGGTAATGTAACTATTGTAAATTCAACAATTAACCTAAACAAAGCATTTGATAATGGTGGAGCATTATATAATTACCAAGGTAATATAAGTATTTTAAATTCAAACTTTATCAAAAATAATGCATCTACAAATGGTGGAGCAATAGATAGTGAAGAAGGTTATGTAACTATTTCAAATTCAAACTTTATCAATAACACCTCAAATAATTTGATAATGGATGGAGGAGCTATATATAATTTTAGATCCAATTTAACTATATTAAACTCTAATTTAATAAGTAATATAGCACTCAATGATGGTGGAGCAATAGATAATAGTGGTAATTTAATTATATCAAATTCTAACATTACAGATAATATTGCACGTACTAATAGTGGAGCAATACATAATGATGCAGGTAATTTAGTTATAATAAATTCTAATATTACAAATAATACTGCTGTTTATGCTGGTGCAATATACAATAGAGGAAATTTAAGTATAATAAATTCAAGTGTTACAGATAATAATGGAACATATGGTGGAACAGTATATAATAGTGGTAACTTAATATTCACAGATTCAAACTTTATAAACAATACAGCTAACTACGGTGGTGTAGTAGATACATATAATGGTAATTTAACTATATCTCAATCTGAATTTATAAATAATACAGCTGTACATGGAGGAGCTATATTTAACCAGTTAGGAAATCTAACAGTATCAAACTCAAAATTCTTAACTAACAACGCAGGTTATGGAGGTGCAATTGATATTGATAATGGTATTGTAAAAATATTTAATTCTGTATTTGTAAATAATTTAGCAACATATAATGGTAATGCAATATACAATTATATTAGTAATATAACTGCTAATTATAATATTTTCATAGGAAATGCAAGTTTAAATAAAATGGAAGTATATATTAATCAAGAAACTTATAAAGATGTTTTACTTGATTACAATTGGTGGGGACAAAACATTACAAATTACCAAGAAAATCCATATATACTAAATTTAACAAACTACCAAGAAAATCTTACAAAATGGCTATATCTTAATATAACTCAAAATAATAATTATACAGTAAATACTCCTTCAAATATAACCATAGACTTAACTAACTGTTATTATAACACCACACAATTAAGTTTTAATATCAATGGTTCATAATTACCTCAAAATATACCAATCACAATTACAAGTATTAATGGAACAATAAAACAAAATAACACAAGTTTAAATAATGGTACTGTAACAATAGAATATACCCCTACAAGTAAAATAAGTACATTAATAACAGATATTTACACAAACAGTACAACTATGGACATAACTGCAAAAACTCTCAATACAAATCTTGTAGTAAATTCTATTACTGGAAAAGTAGGAGATAATATTACAATACAATCAACTATAAAAGATAGTGAAGGATTTAATATAACTGGTGGAAAAGTAGTATTTAAAGTAAACGGTATTACATTAAAAGATACTACTAGTACAATATTATATGTTCCTGTAGTAAATGGTATAGCTCAACTTAATTATATTATACCATCTAGCTGGTCTAAAAATAATAGTGTTATACAAGTAATATATAGCGGAGTAAAAGATAAATATGATCCTTGTAGAACATCAAATACCATAAATGTAACAAAAAAGACTGCAGAACTAAATATAACTGTTAACAAAAATATTACCAAATCAACAGACAACGTGACATTTACAACAATAGTCAAAGACATTAATGGAACATTACTAAATGATGGACAAATAATAATTAAATTCCAAGGAAAAACAATAAAAGATATAAATGGAAATACCATAAAAGCTAATGTAACAAATGGAATAGCTACATTAAACTACACAATACCAAATGGAATATCAGCTCATACATATAACATAAGTGCAACATATTTAAATCCTGAATATTATGAAGCAACAAACATTACAAAATTAACAACAGAAAAATTAAATACAGGTATACTACTAAATTCATTAAACATAACTAAAAATAATAGTACAACCAAATTAATAGGAGTAATAACTGATTCAAATGGTAATCTTCCTGTTGGAACAACCAAAATATCAGTTAAAATCAATGGATTAACAATTAGCCACTTAAAAATAACAAATGGTATAATTAATAATACAATTACTATACCTTATACATTAAAACGTAATACTTATACAATAACAGTAATAAGTGCAACAAACAATGCGTATATAGGAGATATTAGAAATACAACATTAACTGTTGTAAAATCATCTTAAACTATTTCCCTTAAAATTAATTAAGAATTCAATTATTCTTAATTAATAATATTCACATTTTACATACTATTTTTTTAAAATATAATATTTGATAAAATTATTTTTATAAAATAACAATTTTCTAATTTTAGACAATACTCTCTATTTTTTAATATAAATTATATTATTCGAATTAACTCTCTATTTTTCTGTTAAACAATTCATTACCATTAATAATGAGAATACATAAATATTATTATGTGATAATTCAAATTAAATCAGTTTTAGTTACTTCTATTAAAATTCAACAAAAAATTTAAAAAAATAAAAATGATAAATCTTATTTTTAAAAAATAAATAATAAACTTGGTTTTAAAAATGGAAATGATTATTTTAGATGAAAATTTACAAGAAATTGAAAGATATAATATTATAAATGATTCTACTAATTACAACATTGATAAGAATATGCATATACCTCATATAAACAAAGAAAATAAAGAAATTTTAAATAGATTAGATTCTTTTGTTAGTGTATATTACTTATCCAAAAAATCAGACAATTTTTATGTTTCATTCATAAATAAATCTTTAGAAAAGTTTAATTCTTTTAAATTAAGTGATATTCAAGGTGCAAAAATATCTGATGTATATTCATCTTTAGAAAGTAATAATACTCTGCTAAAAGTCATGAAAAATGTATATAATACCAATCAAGATCAAATATTATATTTAGAATATTATGAAAATGATATATTCCAAAAAAGATTAATTATTAAAATTTTTAAAAATAGTAACTTTATTTATATAATGGGTAAAGAAAAAAAATCTTTAACATTGAATAAAAACTTAAATGAAATACAAAGAATTAGTAAAACTTTCTTAAGTTATACAAATAAAGAAGGTACATTAAATTGGAGTGATTCTACATTTGATATTTTGAAAATTGATAAAAATATGTATAAAAATTACCATAGAACTTTTTTAGAATTTGTTATAAATGAAGATAAACTTAATTGGAAAAAAACTTATAAAAAATGTTCCGTGTCTTCTCCTAAAGCAAGTACTATTATACGTATTATAAATGGCAATAATAAACTAATATACATAAAAGCATATATCGTGTGTGACTATGATAAAAAAGGTAATGAACGCAGCCATATGACATTTTATCAAGATATCACTGAACAAATTGAACGTGAAAATAGATTAAAAGAAGTATTAGATAATTCTTTAAGATTAGAAGAGAATTTTAAGAAAATCCAAGGAATCAGTAAGACTACTATGTGTTATATCAATGATAATAAAGACAAAGATTTTATTTGGTTTAATAATGGTTATAATATTTTAGGCTTGAAATATGATCAATATAATGGAAATATGTCAGAATATCTTATTGATGAAGATAAAATAATATGGGCAAATGCTCATAAAAGCTGTACCCCTGAAAATCCCGAAACATCATTTGTTCAACGAGCAATTATAAATAATAATCTAATTTATATCAAAACATATGTAGCATATGAATTTGATGAAAATGGAAATAAAAAATCCCATGTTAGCCTCCTTCAAGATATAACTGAAGAAGTCAAAAAAGAAAATAGATTAAAAAAATCATTAAATAGAACTTTAAAACTTGAGGATACATTAAATAGAATTCAAAAATCCAGTAAAACTGCTATCAGTTACTTTACTGATTTAGGTTATTTTAATTGGACTCCTGAAATATTTGATATATTAGAAATTAATAAAAATGAGTATATAAAAGATAATGTCAGCTTAATTGAACAATTTATAGATAATAACGATTTAAAAATTAGACAAGAATATATAAGTAAAATATCTTCATTAAATCCAGATATTGAATTTATTCAAAAAGTAAAAACAGGAAAAGGTATTATAAAATATATTAGAAGTGTTATTCATCATGAATATGATAATAAAGGTAACTTTATTGAGAGAATAGATTTTAATCAAGATGTTACACGTGAAATAAACTATCAAAATCAGTTAAAAGAAGCTTTAAACGAAAAAGAAATATTACTTTCAGAAGTTCATCATAGAGTAAAAAATAATCTACAGATAATTTTAAGTTTAATAAATTTAGATAAAAACTATGAATCCAATCCTAAAACTATATTAAATGATACTGAAAACCGGATATATGCAATGGCATTGATACATGAAAAAATATATGGATCAAATTCATTGTCTGATGTTAATATAAAAGAATATGTTGAATCATTAGTTAATTCTTTAATGGATATTTATGATTCAGATATTAGCTTTTACTCAAATATAGATTCCATTGAAGTAGACATGAACCAATCTATTCCATTAGGTCTTATTATCAATGAATTAGTAACAAATTCAATAAAATATGCTTTTCCATATAATAAATATAAAAAGATTTATATTGAATTTAAAAAAGAAAATGATATTTGTCAATTGATTTTCAAAGATAATGGTAAAGGATTACCTGATAATTTTAATTTAGATAATATTAATAGTTTAGGATTACTTGTTGTTAAAAATCTTACATACCAAATAGGAGGTACTTTATCTAAATTAGATTGTAATGGAACAGGATTTAAAATAGAATTTGACCTAAAACTAATTTATAATATTATATTTTAATTCTCTTCTTATTTTAATAAAAAATTCTAAGGATGATACTATTTTTTTTATTTTAATTTTTTATATATCCTTTTTTTAAAGTTTATTTATTATATTAAATAATAATAATGATTCTTAGAATAATAATAATTGTTTTAATATACTTTTATGTTTATTAAGGTAATTTTCAATAATTTTAAATATATTCTTTAACATAATAATAAATAATGTATTTTTATAAAAAGTTGATAAATCAATAAAATATAAAAGGGTTACATTTACATAAAAAAGATTAAACAAGATAACCATTTAAATCAACCTAAACTAAACAAAAAAAAGTACTATTTTTAAATAAAACTCAAAATAGAAAATAAATTCAAAAAATAAAGTTATTATTTTACCTAAAATTTTATTAATTAATAAAAAGTGATTATATGCAAGAAAGTATTATTGGACCAAAAATCCGTCAAATTAGAGAAAGAAAAAAAATTACACAAGAAGAACTAGCTGAAAGTACTGGAAACAGTGTAGATTTAATTAAACGTATTGAAGAAGGAACAGTTGTACCATCTTTAACACCATTATTACAAATTGCAAGATGTTTAGGTATACGTTTAGGTACATTTGTTGATGATGTGGAAGTTAAAGGTCCTGTTTTAATAAAACAAGGTCAAACTGATCAAGAAATATCATTTTCTGGAAGAAAAGATCTAACAAAAGAAAGTACTTTAGAATTCCATCCATTAGCTTCAGGTAAATATGATAGACATATGGAACCTTTTTTAATAGATGTTGAATTACCTCATACTAACGATTTTGAATTAGAAAATCATGAAGGTGAAGAATTCATATATGTATTAGATGGTTCTGTAGAATTATTATATGGAGATGAAAAATATATTGTAAATAAAGGAGATTCTATATATTATGACTCTGTTATTCCTCACCATTTACATGCATATGGGGATAAAGCTGCAAAAATATTAGCTGTAATATATACTCCAAGAGATTAAAAAAAATATTTAAATATTAAAGGATGATGTTATATGGTATTTACAGAAGATACAATTGGAGACTATTTTGAAAAACTAGTAGAAAAACAGCCTGATAAAGATTTTATGGTTTATCCTGATAGAGATTTACGTTTTACTTATAAAGAATTTGATGAAAGAGTCAATATGATGGCAAAAGGACTAATGGATATTGATGTTGGGCCTGGAGATCATGTTGGCATATGGGCTAATAATGTACCAGATTGGTTAACATTTATGTTTGCTACAGCAAAAATTGGAGCAGTACTTGTCACTATGAATACAGCTTACAAAAGACACGAATTAGATTATGTTTTAGATCAATCAGACATGAAAGTTCTAGCTATAGTTGATGGTTTCAGAGATACAGATTATGTAGAAACTGTATACGAATTAGTTCCAGAATTAAAAACACAACCGAGAGGAAATTTAAACTCTGAAAAATATCCTTTTTTAAAAAGTGTCGTTTATGTGGGACCTGAAAAACATAGAGGAATGTATACTACTAATGAACTTATGTTAATGGGTAAATATAGTGATGATCAAAAATTAATAGATGTTAAATCTAAATTTGACAACAATGATGTTGTTAACATGCAATATACATCAGGAACAACAGGATTCCCTAAAGGAGTAATGTTAACCCATCGTAACATCTTAAATAATGGTTACTATATTGGTGAGAACCAAAAATTCACAAATAAAGAACGTGTTTGTTTACCTGTACCTTTATTTCACTGTTTTGGAGCAGTATTAGGAGTTATGGCAATATTATCCCATGGTGCAACACATGTTATGATAGAATTATTTGATCCATTATTAGTACTAGCAGCAATACAAAAAGAAAAATGTACTGCTGTTTATGGTGTACCTACAATGTTTATAAGAGAATTCACTCATCCAATGTTTGATATGTTTGATTTATCATCACTTAGAACTGGAATTATGGCAGGTTCTCCCTGCCCTGAAGATGCAATGAAAACAGTAATGGAAAAAATGTACATGAAAGATGTAACCATATGTTACGGTTTAACCGAAGCATCACCAGTATTTACTCAAACAAAAGCAGATGATCCTCTTGAGAAAAAAGTACAAACTATTGGAACTAAAATGCCCCATTGTGAAGTAAAAATTATTGATACTGAAACTGGTGAAACATTAGGTGTTAGACAAAAAGGAGAAATTTGTTGTCGTGGATATAATGTTATGAAAGGATATTATAAAATGCCTGATAAAACTAAAGAAACTATTGATGAAGATGGATGGTTACATAGTGGAGATCTTGCTGAAGTTGATGAAGACGGATATTATTATATTGTTGGTCGTAAAAAAGATATGATTATTCGTGGTGGAGAAAATATTTATCCAAGAGAAGTAGAAGAATTCATTGCAACTTTAGATGAGGTTAAAGATGTTCAAGTAGTTGGTTGTCCTGATGAACAATATGGAGAAATAGTTGTAGCATTTGTTTCACTTTATGATGATTCAGATATAAAAGAAGAAGATATACGTGATTATGCTATTCAAAATATTTCAAGATATAAAGTACCAAAACATGTATTCTTTGTTGATCAATTCCCATTAACTGTTAGTGGAAAAGTATTAAAATATAAACTAAGAGAAATGGCTGAAGAAATGGTCAAAGAAAAATTAGCAAAAGAAGAAAAGGTATAACCAACCATTTTCTTTTAAACTTTTTTAATATTTTGTAAAAAAAAATTAATATTATTTATATATTATCTTATTATTTTAATGTTTAACTGATATATTAAAATCTATTTTATATTAATTTAAATTTATTTAATTAATTTAATACTTTCTAAATTTATTTTTTGTTTAATTTATAATGATTCTTAAAAATAGAATTTGATTAAAATTTATTTTAACAATTCATTTATATACGAATAGTAAGTATAAATACATACTATTCAAATTTAAAATTAAGAATAAATTTAGCTTTTTTCTAAAAATAATATTTGTTTCATAACCTATTATCAATTAAAGTATAAATAACAATTAATAATCATAAATATCTAAAAATTATACTTATTTCTAATATAATACATTTTTTGATAAATAAAATAATGTAAAATCTATAAATATTTCAACTTTTTAAAAAAATAACCATTTAAAGGACTAATCTTAATTAAGTAAAATTATCATCATTTAGTAATTATATCATATAATAATTTTATTATGATACTTTATTTTTTATTACATAGATCAATAATAAAATCTTAGATTAAATAAATTATCAACAATACGTTATTTTATTATTAAAGAACTAAATTCTCTTTATTTAGCACTTAATCTTTATATAGTCTGTAAGATATATTTATAACTATGAATTTAACAGAATAATTAAAACGATTTACATAGGGACGAATAAAAAAAGGTAAGTGTTTAGTTATTATTTGTCATTAGAATAAAATTTAGAATTTAAAATTATCGGTTAAATTCCAAATAGAACAACCAAAAAAAAAGAGTGATTAAGATGAATCTTAAAGATAATTTAAATAATGCATTAGAAGGAAAAGAAG
>CAYNSJ010000082.1:0-10063 GCA_964399835.1 uncultured Methanobacteriaceae archaeon
TTATGACCCCACCAATTATAATCAAGAGACTTAATAACACCTGAATATGATGGATTAAAATCATAATAGTTATAAACTTCAAAATTTCTATTGTTTATAAATATATTATAATTAGCTATTAAATTACCAGCATTAGATATTGCTCCACCATAAGATGATGTATTATTAATAAAGACAGAACTATTGACAGTTAAATTTCCAGGATTATTATATATCGCTCCACCATATTCTGCTGTATTATTTACAAATATAGAATCAACAACAACCAAATTACTTTGAACATTAGAAATTGCTCCACTTTCAAAGTTCAACCCTTTATTATTAATGAAAATTGAACCATTAACTGTTAAATTACCTGTATTAAATATAGCTCCACTAGAAAAAGTTGCATTTCCATTAATAAAAGTTATATTAGTTATGTTAATAGTATTACCATGCTCTATTCCCATTATTGTATATTTATTGTCTCCAGATAATATTGTTCTTGTTCTTGATTCACCAATAATATTAATATTAATACTACTTTCAAAAAGTATAGTGGTTCCATAAATGTAAATTCCATCTTTTAAAAATATGGAATCACCAGATTGTAAGTTATTCAATACATATGATAAAGTTGTAGGTGTATCATATGATTTACCATTCCCTCCTCCTGTTGTATTTACATACCACATAGTACTTGAAGCAGTTGTTTTTGTAGTAGTCTTGATACTGTTTATTGTTAATACTGTAGTTGCATTAGTACCATAGTATCCATTGGTATCTCCTATTTTTACTGTGATGTTGTATTTTGTATTTTTTAATGTGTTTGGTATTGTGATATTTGTATTAATTATTCCTTTGATGACTTGGTACGTTCCTAAATCTTTACCATTGAGTTTTACAGCTATGTCATATGTTCCAACAATAAAGTTTCCATTTGTATCTTTTATGATTCCAGTTAGTTGTGTGCTATTAGATCCTCTTGTTGTGTTTGTTGAATTTAAAGTTATTACAGTTGATATTTTTTCTGTTGTAAGTGGTGTTGTTGATTCAGCACGATTATAATCATTATGAGAATATACTGCAGTTATGTTATATATTTTTGCTGATATTCCATTTGGTACTATGTAGTTTAATTTTGCTACACTATTAGTTACATTTGCAATTATTGTATTTCCATTGTTGTCTTTTATTGTTTTTCCCTGGAATTTGAATACTACTTGTCCATTATTTAATATTGTTCCATTATTATCACTTATTATTGCCTTAAATATTACTGTATCTTGTGATTTTACTGGATTTTTAGATAGGGATAAATTAATAATTGCTGTTCTTTTTGTTACATTTATTTTATTAGTATTTTTTGATGATGTATATTTACTAGTTGTTCCTGAGTATATTGCTTCTATATTTAAATTGTTTTTTGCCCATGAATTAGGTATAGTGTAGTTTAATGTTGCTAGTCCATTTGTTACATTGACATATATTGTATTATCATTTGTATCTTTTATTGTTGTTCCATTTATTTTAAATACTACTTTTCCACCAGTCACATTATTACCATGAGTATCTGTGATATTTGCTTGTAATTTAGCAGTATTTTGTACTGTTCCATTTATAGGATTTACTGTTGTTATAGTAATTATTTTATTTACTGTTTGAGTTACTGAAGCACTATTTGTATATATGTATGCCGTTATGTTATTTACTCCTAATACATCTGGTGTAAGAGTAATTGTTTTCATACCATTATTTAATGTTGTAAACGTATAATAAATAGAATTAAAAGTACTTATGAATGTTACAGGTATATCTAATGCTAATAAAGTTCCATCAATTGCTCCTGTACTAGTACCTGTACTATACCTTGTTAAATCAGCTGTAATATTAAGAGGAGTATTTATTTCCCATACAGAATTAAATGTTAAATTAAGATATAACCATGTAGTAAGATGAATACCATTATAATTAGTTAAATTTAAACCAGTACTACCTGGATAAATAGCATAATTTGTAGTATTTTGTCCCCACCAATTATAATTAAGAGACTTGATATTATCTCCTTCATTGTAAACTAGTATATTGTTTGGATCTGTATTGTTTGAAAATATATTATATTTTACAGTTAAATTACCTAGATTATATATTATTCCACCTTTTTCAACTGCTGCATTACTTATTATTATATTGGTTGAAACAAGAATATCTGAATTTATTGAATTGTATATTGCTCCACCATATTGTGCAATATTATTATTTATTGAATTGTATATTGAAATTATATATGAATTACCTTCATTATCTATTGCTCCACCATAATAATAAGCTGTGTTATTACTTATTATATTATTAATAACTGTGATATTTGAATAATCTAAATTGGATAATGCTCCCCCATTGATCATTGCTACATTATTTGTTATTTTATTGGTATTCAATGTAACATTTCCATAGTTAGTGTTTATTATTGCTCCACCATAAGATTCTGCTACATTATTTGTTATTGTATTATTTGTTAGTACCATTGTTGAATGATCATAATTAATTATTGCTCCACCAAAACTTGTTACATTATTATTAGAAATTGTATTATTTTTAAGTGTTATATCCGCATAGTTAGTGTTTATTATTGCTCCACCTGTTGTTGCATTATTATAATTTAGAGTGTTAAAAAGGAGTATCATTACTTTTTCGTTGTATATTGCTCCTCCACGATAAGCACTATTATTTATGAATTTAGATCTTAGTATTATTGAATTATTACTATTATAAATAGCTCCTCCAAATAAAGCTGTATTGTTTATAAAATTAGAATTATATACAGTTAATATACCTTTATTACAAATAGCTCCACCAATACTTGGTATTGTAGATGAAGATGTTTTAGCTTTATTATTATTAAAATATGAATTATATATGTTTAAATTACCTATATTAAATATAGCTCCACAATTTATATTATTTGAAGTATTTACGGTGTTATTTATATAAGCTGTATTTAAAAGTGTCAAATTACCTTCATTATTTATTACACAACCATTATTTGTACTATATGCATTGATGAATGTTATATTTTTTATAGTAATGGTGTGTCCTTGCTTTATTTTAAATATTGAAGTACTAAATCCACCATTTAAAATAACTCCATCATAGGAATAACCTTCAATATTAATATCTTTTTCTAATGTTAAAGTATCAGAAACTATGTAAACTCCATTATTTAAATATATAGTATCTCCATTAGATGCAAAAGAGTAAACTGACTGGAATGCAGCCCAATTACTAACTAAATATGAAGAACTTTTATATGTTTTTGTATTATTAGTTATAAAAGAATGATTTAACAAACCATTGTTATCATTGTCTGTATCATATTTATCTGAATTATTAGTTGAATAAGTAGTGTTACTAATTACAGTCTTATCTACTGAAGTTTCATTTATATTTGTAGTTTTATAATTCTTTGATTTAGCAATTGTTTTATTATCTTTTATATAGTTATTCTTTGAATATGTATCTGTATTTACTTCTTGTAAATTACTGTTTACATCATCATCTTTTACTAAATAACTATTTTTAATATTATCATTATCGTCTGTTAAAATATTTATACTAATTCCATTATTTACACTATTATTTATATTTACAGTACTATTACTAGCTTGTACAGTACTAATTCCAATCATTATTACTAGTAATATAAACAATAAAAGAATTATTTTTCCATCTACCTTCAAATTAACCATCGCCCCTTTTATTGATAATTTTTTTAAAATTAATATTGTCATTATACATTACAAAAAAACATGTGATTTTCATGTCTTTTTTTAATATAAGTTATAACAAAAAGGGAATAAATGCCTAATTTGTTATAACTTAATATATTCTATTTAATTTTAAACATCACTTGGTGCTTGTGGAGAACTAGATCCTTCATAGTCATTAGTACTACCAGAACTTCCATCTGATTGTTGACTATCTGATTGTTGACTATTATCTAAGTTAGAATTTCCAGAACTTTCACCACTATCTGAACTTACATCAGTTTGTTGACTAGTATTTACATCTGAACTTTCAGAATTAATAGAATTTGTATCATTTGAAGTAATATTAGTATCATTCAAAGTACTATTAGTATCATTTAAAGTACTATTAGTATCATTTAAAGTACTATTTGTAGAATTTGTACCATTAACATTTGAAGATCCACCAGTATTATTTGTACTTGAAGTATTATCTGGGAACATATCAACAGGTAATTCTACACCAGGATCAGTAATGTTAATAAATACATTAATAACATAAATTATGTAAGTATTTTGGAATGTTGTAATAAACCAATTATTATGATATTTTATGTATCCTTTTGATTGTTTTATTTCTGAAGCAGTAAATGGTTGTTTACAAGTACAGTTAGCTGGACAGTAACATGTTTCATTACATCTGTAACAACTATCATTATTTCTTATTTTGTTTACTCCACCAATTTTCTGTATATAATTTGGATCTTTACATAGACAATTATTATCACAGTAACATTGATTTGAGTCACTACAACTATAGCATATTTTATTATTATAACTATTTCTAAACGGTTCTGCAGAAATAGTAACCAATGAACTTACTAATATAAAACATATCAAAAAAGTTATTTTTTTGTTCATTTTTATTTCTCCTTAAAAATGTTAAAACTTTTTTTTATATTATTTAGAAAAAATAGTTCATACATAAAAAATCAACAATGTAACTAAAACTTTTAAATATATTACTAATTAAATTATATTAATACATCTGTAAAAACTATTTTTTTTATATTATCTTTTCTTATTTCAAGACCCGTGGATATGAAATTACATGATTAATCAAAATAATTAAATTATATTACTATACAATATTCAATATATAATATTTTTTATTAATTTTATCCATATATTTAAAAAATATCTATTAAATAATTAAATTTATGAACAAAACTATAACATATCACCTTTATTAATAATCATTCCTCCAACTAAATTTTATTAATATTGTTATAGTCATTATACTATTTATAATATATGTTTATAAAAGTAATAAAAAAAATAGTAAAAAAAGACTTAAATAAGATAAAAAGTTTTAAAATAGATATATAAAATAAAACATTATTATATTGTAAGATTTTTAAAAAAATAAATAAAAATATAAACCAAACAGAAAGATATTAATTTATTTAAAAGATTTTCAAGAGGTTACAAAGAATATCTAACTAAAATCAAGAATATCCATACTACGATACTTATTAAACTAAAAATAATTTTAATTATTAGACTTTTTTTAAGTTATAAAATAACTATTGTTATATTCATACTTTATTTTTCTTTTTTTATTATATAGAATAAATTAATTATTTCTATTTAGAAATAATACCGTTCATTTATTATTGATTTTCTATTTAAATAGATATTTTATTAAAATATATAAATATCAAATATACGTTATTTATGATACAAAAAAATTATGAATAAATTAAATTGAGATATATTAAAATATATCTTTAAAAAATAGATAAAAAAGAAAAAGAAGAAGAATAAGTATTAATTTATACTAATACTTTTTGTTTAATTGTTTTAATGTTATTTATTGTTAATGTAGTTGTTGTGTTACTGGAATAGTATCCATTAGTATCTCCTATTTTTACTGTTATTTGATAATTTGTATGTTTGAGTGTGTTTGGTATTGATATGTTACTGTTTATTATACCGTTTGTTACTTTGTACGTGCCTATACTTTTACCATTGAGTTTAACATTTATTTTATGTGTTCCTGTCATTAAATTACCATTTGCATCTTTAATTGTACCTGTTAATAATGTACTATTTGAGTATCTTGTAGTAGTTGTTGAATTTAATGAGATAAATGATGTTATTTTTTGTGCTGTAATTGATGCTATGGTTTCAACACGGTTATAATCCTTATTTGCATATACTGCAGTTATATTGTATGTTTTTGCTGATATTCCATTTGGTATAGTGTATGTTAAAGTAGCTATTCCATTTGTTACATTGACAAATATTGAATTACCATTTGTATCCCTTATTGTATGTCCTTGGAATTTAAATATAATTACACCATTATTTAATACAGTACCATTTGTATCTTTGACTATTGTCATAAATGTTACATTATTTCCAGCTTTAACTGGATTTTTTGTTACTATAACATTTAAATTTGCTGTTCTTTTAGTTACATTTATTGTATTTATATTATTTGATGGGTTATATGTATCTGCTGTTCCACTATATTTAGCTTCAATTGTGAGATTATTTTTTGTAAGACTTCGTGGTATTATATATTCTAGTTTAGCTACACCATTTGTAACATTAGCATATAATACATTACCATTTATATCCCTTATTGTTTTACCATTGATTTTAAATACAACTTTTCCACTAGTTACATTATTACCATATTGATCAGTAATATTAGCTTGTAAAGTAATTGTGTTTTGTACTACTCCTACTACTGGATTTACAACTAAAGTAGTATTAGCTTTTTCAACTGTGAAATTAACAGTTTGATTTATAGAATTATAATTAGTACCATTATAAACAACTGTTATATTATAATCATTTGTTGTATTAAATTTGTTATTAAATAAAGCCGTTCCATTTACAATAGTTACATTACCCATTAATGTTCCATTATTATAGAAGTATACATTTCCATCATTAACATAATTTCCATCTATATCTTTTACAGTTACATTGAATGTTGTATTACCCATTGTTGTAGATGGTAAAACTGTTATATTCATAGTTACATCATTTAGTATAATATCAGCATTTGCAGTAGTTTGATTAGTACTATATATATTATTAGCATTATAAATTGCTGTTATTGTATAATTACCTTTATTAGTATAATGTGTAGTAGTAGTTGCTATTCCATATATTACATTTACAGTTTTTGATAATCCATTGGTATCAGTAAATGTTACAGTACCTATATTTATTAAACTACCATTACTTGTTACAGTAGCTTTAATTATGATATTTTCATTTGTTGTACCATTAATATTATCCATTACAATTGTAGTTCCAGTAGTTTCTATATTAACTGTTGTTGTATTAGTGTTATTTTTATAGATTATATTTGAATCATTATATGTAACTGTTATTGTATAAATACCAGCTGGTGTTAAAAGTGTACTAAACTTATTAGTATTACTTAAATCTATTATACCAAGTACAGTATTACCATCTCGTATAGTAACATTTCCTGTATTAATCTCATTACCATCAGTATCAGTTACATTTATTTTAAATAATGTGTTAGTTTTTGATGTACCTGGTGTAGTTGTTATATTTATTGTTGTATTAATAGGTTCAACTGTATAATATAAAATTTGATCATCTATTGTTGCTGTTACTTTATCGTATTTTGTTGAAACCAAATTATATTGTGTTGTTGTTGTTCCTGTTTTTGAATTAATATAACCTGTGGAAGGATTAACTGTACCATTTACTGCTGTGAATGTTACATAACGGACAGGATATAAATCATTATAATTACCATCAGTTGGTGAAAGTTTAACCATGAAAGTATCATTATTTCTAATTAAACTAGCTTCTAAATAACTATCAGGTTTATTTACATTAAATATTAAACCTTCATATCCAGTTATGGAATTAGGCATCCATAATTTATTTACATCATTTGTTCCCCACCAATTATTTGTAATATTAAATTTAGTGTTTACAATACTGTTAAACAATACATCAGCATATCTTTTTGCTGTATTGTTTACAAAAGTAGAACCTGTAATATTAAAAGTACCATAGTTATATAATAATCCACCATATTGTGCAGTATTATTTTCGAAAATACTAACAGTAACATTTAAAATACCAAAATCATCATTATAAATTACACCACCATACATGGTTGCATTGTTATTTGTAAAATTACAATTATTAATATTTAAAACACCATTATTAAACATGGCTCCACCTAAATATCCTGAATCACCATTAAAATTACAATTATTAATATTTAAAACACCATTAACGTCATTAAATATTGCTCCTCCATGGTATAGATTAGTATTATTTATAAAATTACAATTATTAAGATTCAAAGTACCATTATTAAATATGGCTCCACCATTCACTAATTTTCCATTAATAAATGTTATATTAGTTATATTCATACCATATCCAGAAGATATACTCATAATTTGATGTCTATTTAAACCATCAATTATTACTTTATCTTGCGTTTGTCCTATTATATTAACATTTTGACTTATAATTAAACTGTAATCACCTTTTACATTATATGTACCCTCAGCTAGGATAATTTTTCCATTGTTAGATACTAAATTTAATGCTTCAGATATAGTTCCAACTGCATTAGCCCAACTAACACCAGTTTTTGTTCCCTGTGCTGTTGTATTTACATATATAGTATCTAATTTAATTACAGGTATTGTTGATAAAGTGAGTGTTTGATCATCAATTTTTGCTGTTATTGTGTCATATCCTGATTTACCAACTGTATACTGTGTTGTTGTTGTTCCTGTTTTTGAATCAGTAAAATTGATTGTTGGAGTAACTGTACCATTTACTGTTGTAAATATTACTTCATTTATTGGATATGGACCATTATAAGTACCACTACTTGGTTTAAATGTAACATTGAGAGTACTATCACTTTTAGTAATAATAGCATGTAAATAGCTAGTAGGATTACTATCTATACCACTTAATAAAGTGTTCCATGTTGGATTGTTTGTTCCCCACCAATTATTCTCAAGAGAAACAGTACCTCCCTCATTATATATTGCATTACCACTTTTAGCACTATTACCTCTGAAACTAGAACCAATTACTGTTAAAGAAGTATCACTAGATATTGCTCCACCATTAACAGCAGTATTATTTATAAACTTACAATCAGTAACTATTAACGAATTCCAAGATGCATAAATTGCTCCACCATTCCCTGTTGTACTTCCATTTATAAAAGTAATATTAGTAATGTATGCAGTAGGATTAGATGCATCCATTATTCTATATGAATTTTCACCAGATAAAATTGTTCCTTCAGTAGATTCACCTGTAATATTAATGTCCTTATCATTATTTAGTGATATTGTACCACCATATGTATATGTTCCATCTTTTAAAAATATAGAAGTAACACCAGTAGCAGTAGGTAAAGAATTAATAACTGTAGCTAAAGTTGTAGGTGAATCATATGATTTACCATCCCCACCACCAGTTGTACTTACATACCATGTGTATTTGATAGTTGGATTTGCTGTTTTTATAGCTGTTTTTGTATTATTAAACATTATATCTGTTGCTGGTATACTTATTATATCATTATCTTTTGTTGTTGTAATATTTGTTTGTTGTAAGACTTTATTGTTAGTGGTTGAAACTATCTGTGTATTAATATTACTATTTGTTTCATTACTAGTTTTTATTGAATCTGTAGTTGTATTTTGTTGATTTTTTATTTCTGTATTGCTATTTATTGTTTTTTCTATACTTTTTTTATTTGTATTTACGGTCTCTGTTGATGATTTTTCTTTTAAAAAACAGACCTTTGTATTACCATTAGTTATGGTTTGTGTTAAATTCTCTTTTATTGTATTTGTTTTTGATGTATCAATTGTATTTTCTTGTATATTATTGTTTGTTGTTGTGGGTGTATTTATTGTAGTTATAGATGTATTAGTGTTTGTTGTATTATCTGTTGCGGATATTGCTGTTAAACTAATTAATAATATAAATAGTATACTTAAAATAAAAATAGTATATCTATTTAATTTCATTTCTACTAATTCTCCTAATTTAATTTATATTTTTATATTATTCAATAATTTTCTTTTTATTTGATCTAATATTGTAAAATTTTAGAATATTCAATGAATATATGAATATAATAAAGTTTAATACTTTAATATACAATATTATTTAAAATAATATAAATTATTAGCCTTGTTTAACAATTAATTCAATTACAAAAAACGTACCACTGCTTTAAAAAATAAGAAATTTAAAAACAAATTATGCTTCTATTTGTTAAACACTAA
>CAYNSJ010000083.1:0-9868 GCA_964399835.1 uncultured Methanobacteriaceae archaeon
ATAACCATGCTATTCATTCTCCCAGACGAATTAGCTTAAAATGGGATTGAATATCCAGAAATATAAGATCGTATCACAAGAAAATGCTCAAAAGGAATTAATGGACAAGAATCAATCAAAATTTTAAATAATGTAACTACAAAAAAAGTATTGGGATCAACAAAAAAAAGATCTAAAAATATTAAAAAAGTTAAACCAAAAGATTTAATAATTTTATTTTCAAAAATTGACAATATTTACTATTTTGTTGGAGTTTCAATGGTAAATGAAATTTATGATGATGAAGTAACATTATATAAATCTTACACAAATAAAAGAAAAATTGAAATAAAAAGTGTAAAATATTTCAAAAAACCTATTTTATCTTCTAAAATAAAAAATGAATTATATTTTGTAAAAGATAAAACTCAGGGAGTATCCAACTATATAACAGAATATAAAGAAATTTCTAAAAAAGATTTGAAAACTATATTAAATTGTGAAATTTTAACTAATGCCAAACCATTACTAATGAAAAATATTAAATTTGATTTAAATGATTTTTTATTAAAAACGATTGACATAATATTTAACATTGAGAAAGACAATTTAAAAGGTAATCAAGTAGAAATTAAAGAGATTATTAAAACTGTAAATGATACCATTAATTCTTATGGAATTAAACTTAAACAAAATGAAGTAGAATCTTTTTATGCAGAAAATGTGTGGAAATTAAATTATAAACATATCCCCTCAAGAGATCCTGATAAAAACATTACATTATATGATGCATCAGGTAATAGTAGGAAATTTGGATATATAGAATTTTAAAAAAATTGGGGAATTTGATGAATAGAAAAAATATATTAACAGCTTTAAAAAATGGTAACATTCCAAAAAATAATGCTAAGGAGCTATGTATTGGAAGAGATAAAGAAATTCAAGAATTTGAAGACATGTTTGAAGAAATAAAAAATGGAAAATCTTATACAAAATTTGTTAGTGGAGAATTTGGTGCAGGAAAATCTTTTTTCCTTAAAGTCATTGAAGAAAGTGCTTTCAAAGAAGATTTTGTTGTATCTTGGATTACCATTGGTCATGATATGCCTTTTCATAAAATAGATATTGTATACAAAAACATTGCAAAATCACTTAGATGCAAAACAGGTACATCTTTAAATCATATTATTGATAGATGGATTACTAGATTAAAAGTAGAAGCTGCTGATGAAACAGATGATCCTGATGAGCAAAAAAGTATAGTTAAAAACAATATTATGGAAGATCTTGAATTAACTCGTGATTATTCAAACCCTTTTGCAACAGCTGTTGAAAAATATTATGAACTTAAAGAAGATGGAGATATTCAATCAGCAAATTATGCTCAAGCATGGCTAAGAGGAGATTCTAACATTCCTTTTTCAGAAAAAAAGAAATTTGGAGTAAAAGGTGGAATTGAAAAAGAAAATACATTTGATTTTTTATCAGCACTTCCAATTTTTATACGATCCATAGGTTATTCTGGACTTGTTATCTTAATTGATGAAGCAGAATTTATAATGAGAATACCTATGCAAAAATCTAGAGATGTTGCATATAATTACTTACGTGATATTTATGATAAATGTAGTGATGGAGAATTAGAAAATACATTATTTTTATTTGCAGGAACTCCACAATTTTTTGATGATGATAATGTAGGTGTTCAATCATATGCTGCATTGTACAATAGAATATCTGATGCAATTGAAACGGAATATGATGATATGAGAAAACCAGTTATGGACTTAAAAGGTTTTGATAAAAAAGATTTAAAAGAAATATCATCTTCAATTATAAGTATGCACTCAGAAGAATATGAATGGGATACATCCAATATTGAAAAAATTATTGATGATTTCATTGACATACATGAAAAAAATAGTTCTATTACAGGTGGTCAAATAACTCCAAGACTTTATTTTAGATCATTAGTAAGTGTACTTGATATTGTTGAACAAAACCAGGATCAATTAAGTAATAAAGATGAAATCCTAAAATTATTTGTTAAAGAAGAAGAGGATAAAAAAGAAGATGAGGATGATCTTTACGATGACTGGTAATATTACTTCTACATTAAATCCTCAATTAACTTTTTTTTTACAAAATCAATTAAAATGGACAGAATTAAATGATATTCAATTACAAACAATACCTCTTATTTTAAATCATGAAAATACTCTTGTTATAGCTCCTACTGCAAGTGGAAAAACTGAATCTGTATTAATTCCTATTTTTAATGAAATTCTAAATAATCATTTAAAAGGAACTAGTGTATTATATGTATCACCATTAAAAGCACTGATTAATGATATGAATAACAGAATTTCTTCATGGGCTTCTTATTTTAATTTATCTGTTATGAAGTGGCATGGTGATGTTTCAAAACATAAAAAAGATCGATATGTGAAAAATCCATCAGATTTCTTATTAATAACACCTGAATCATTAGAAGTAATATTTATAAACAGAAGTAAAAAAGATAAAGAAAAAATATTTAAAAATATTAAATACATCATTGTTGATGAAATTCATTACTTTGTAGATAGTGAACGAGGAATACAACTTAATTCTTTGATTAATAGAATTTGTCAATACACCCAAAATGTTACTAAAATCGGATTATCTGCTACAGTAGGAAATCCTGAGACTGTTGCTAAATGGATTGATGTTAAAAATCCTGCTAAAATATCTAAAACTGATTCTATTAGAAACTTTAAATATAGAGTTTGTGATTTTGGAGAAAAAAGAGGCGAATTTATAGAACCATTACAAAAATATTTAAATGAAAAAGTTTTAATTTTTGCAAATAGTAGAAAAGGTGTTGAAAATATTCATTACCTCTTGAAAAAAAAATCAAATGTTCAAAATATATATGCACATCATTCTTCAATTGGTAAAGAAGTAAGAGAAAAAAATGAACGAAAATTTAAAGAAAATGATTCTGCATTTATGATTAGTACTAGTACATTAGAACTAGGCATAGATATTGGTAATATAGATTTTGTTGTATTAAGTAAACCTACTAACACAGTAAGTTCATTTTTACAAAGAATAGGAAGAAGTGGAAGAAAAAGTAAAATCCAAAGAGCAATGTTATTTTCTTCTAGTAATTTTGAATCATTAGTTACAGCTTCTGAAATCACACTTCTTAAAGACAATCTTGTAGAAAACATTCAAATATCAACTCGAGCTTATGATATATTTATTCATCAAATATTAAGTGTATTATTTGAAAAAGGTAGTATAAAAAAACCATTATTATTTAACTTATTACATAGATGTTATGTTTTCTCTAATATTACTAAAAATGATTATATAAATATAATAAAAAGGTTAGATGAATTAAAACTTGTTAATGAATATCATGGTTATATATCTTTAGGTCCTGAATTTGAAGAAGAATTTGGAGAACAAAATTTTCTAGATTTTTATAGTGTTTTTGCAACATCACGAGAATACACTGTAAAAAATGGTAAAGAGGAAGTAGGTAAACTAGACCCTGTATTTATAGATAACCTTGGACCCCAAACAACTTTTATATTAGGAGGCAGATTTTGGAAAGTTAATAAAGTAGATAATAATAAGTTTATTATATATGTATCTTCTTCTACATTCAAAGCACAAACACCTAATTGGATGAGTATGGGAATGATGTTAGACTATTTAAGTACTAGAAGAATATATGATATTCTTTTAGGAAATTTTGAAAAAGAAATCCTAAAACATTTTGATGATAAAACTAATCATGACATTGTAGGTTACTGTAATTATGTTCAAACATTTGAAAATCTAAATAATACTATTACAGTAATTACAGGAGAAGAAGAATATGGAAAAGAAAAAATATTTATTTATTCTTTTGCTGGAGGAAATGTAAATTCACTTTTAAGTTATGTTTTAAGAAATCATTTTAAAATATCAGACATTGAAATTGAAGCTGTATTCTGCTCTTTTTCAACTAATGCATCAGTTGATGATATTATCAATTTTTATAATAATATAAATAATATATCTGAAGAAGAAATAAATAACATTATAGATAACTTATGTGAAGAAGATAAAGAGGATGAAGAAGAAACTATTGAAGATCCATCTGAAGATAATAAAAATTCATCTAAAAATGAAAATAAAGGAAATACAGACAGCGACTTTGTACAGTATTTACCAGAAGAACTACAAAAAATAGTAAAAAGAGATTTATATCAAAGCGAAATAGAAGATCTGAAAGATTTAGTAAAAAATACTAAAGCAATACATCTATCTGACTTTGATTTAAGAATGTTAAAATGATTATAATTCAAATATTACCAACAATGGAGCTTAATTATGACAATGCCAAGATATGATGATATGTATCTAGAAATATTAACACACCTTTCTGATGGAGAAGAATATAAAATAAAAGATATTAGAAAATTGATTGAAAAAGATTTCCATATGACTGAAGAAGAAATAAATGAACAATTATCTAGTGGACAAAGAGTAATTTCAAGTAGAGTTGGCTGGGCAAAAAGTTATTTAAAAAATGCAGGACTAATTGAAAATAATAAAAGAGGTCTTATTCGTATTACTGATGAAGGATTAAATGCTTTGAAAAATGAAGTGGTTATTGATAATAATTATTTATTAAAATATGAATCTTTTAGAGAATTTCTAATGAAAAACAATAAATCTATAAATAACAAAGATGTTCCTAGTACTCATATACTTGAAGATTCTATTTCTCCCGAAGAGACATTTGATAGATCATTTAATCAAATAAATGAAGAATTAAAAGACACATTATTAAATGAAATTATGAACAATAGTCCTGAGTTTTTTGAACAATTAGTTTTAGATCTTTTACTTAACATGGGATATGGAAGTTCTTTGAAATCTGGAGAAGTTATTGGTCAATCACATGATGGAGGTATAGATGCAATTATATCTCAAGATAAGTTAGGTCTTGAAAATATTTACATTCAAGCAAAACGTTATCAAAATACCGTTGAAATTCATAAGGTTCGTGATTTCGTAGGATCATTGAATGCAGTAAATTCAAATAAAGGTGTTTTTATTACTACATCTAATTATTCTAAAGATACAAAAGAATTTATTAAAAAAGTTAATACATCTGATAAAACTGTGATATTAATCAATGGACAACAATTAACTACTCTAATGATAGAATATGATATTGGAGTAAATACAGTTAAAACTTATAAAATAAAAAAATTGGATACAGATTATTTTGATGAAGATTAATAATTAAGTATACTTTTATCAAAAGATATAACAAGTATAAAAATTCTTTTTTAAATAAAGTACAATCTTATTAATTATAAATCATGATAATCAGCTAATAAATTCAAGAATTTAATTCTATCGCTACTACCTACAATCTCATTAAATTTATATTCATAAGTATAACCAAGCTTAAAAGAAATATTAACAGTACGTTCTTTATTATAAACTGTCATATTTTTATGATCATAATAATCAATCAATATTTCAATTTGTTCACGATTATTAAGTTCTTCAACATTAGAAAATAAATCTGATTGATGTTTTGTAACCTTAAAATTATGACTATAAACCTTTAACTCATAATATAGAATATAGTGTATTCTTCATTATTATTATCCCATTTATCTTCTATTATATCTATTATATACATTTCCTATATTAACATGTGAAATTATGGTTTAATTAGTATATATACTTTAATGAACGTTAAATATATAATAATTACATTAACAATCGTTTAATGAAAAATAATAAATTTAAACATATATTTTTAAACTAATATAAAAATAGAATAATTAACTAATTATTTAGAAAAATGAAACTTTAACATTATACTATTTTTTTAAAGAAAAAAATTAAATATAATCTTGATTTAGTGAAAATCAAAAAAAAAAACTTATGAAATAAATAGTTTTATTTTATCAGCAAACCCATAATATAATTTTTCTGCTGTTAATACTTGCCATTGTATAGACTCTTCCCAATTATTTTCATCCATCGGATCAATTTCTTTTATTATTTCTATTGTTGATGCTTTCTTATTATCCATTTTATTCCATTCCATTTTTAATCCAAGTTCTCTTTCTATATCATCTTTTTGAGCATACAAACAGTCATATAATGATTTATTATCATTAATATAAATATTACAAGTTACATATTTCTTAATAGAGTTTATTGATAACATAATATGGGCTTGACTAGTACCTAAAGCTAAATCATACCAATTTTGTTGCTGAGGATTTCTAGATTTTAATATATCCGAATTATTATCTATATACTCTTGAACCTTAGCCCAATAATTATATTGCAATAATTTAGTATCACTTACTTCACTGTTATTTATATTTTTTATTGTTTTTGTCCAGTTATTTGGTCTACATATTACTTGGAATTTTGGTGCTATTTCTGAATGGTTTATCTGCCATAATTCAATTTTGCATAAAAATACATTAATTTCTTCATCTGTATGTTCATTTAGCCAGTCAATTGCTTGTCTATGTTCTTCTCTAACATCTTTAACTATCCATATAATTGTTTTTGCTTCATGACCTGATGCATATGTAATTATTTTTCCAAGGTGATCATGATCTGTTGATTCCAATTGATTTTCTATTACTATTTTATTTGTTGTGTTAGTTTCATAAGCTAGAATATCTGTACTAAATGATCCTGTTTTTGCTTCAGTGCTAATTAAATCTATATCTATCCCTATTTCATCAGATAATATCTGTAGGTTTTCTTCTTTTGCTAGCCATGGTGTAAAGTCTGTTGCTTCATTTTTCCATATTCTTCTTAGATCTTTTATTTTTGTTAGTTTTCCAAGTTTCATTGTTATTCCTTTACAATTATTTTTATATTTTTATTAATATTCTTTTTTTATAACTAATATTAAGATATTACTTTTCATAATTCAGTGACTTCATTATATAATGTTTTTAAGTAGTAATCACTCATATCTATAAGGGGTTCATACATAAATGAGTTTACATGTATATTTTCGGGTGTCATTAAATTTACTTTTTCTAATACTTTTAAGTTTTTACTTTCTGGATATTCTTCTTTATATTTTCTAAAAAGTTCTCTTGTCTGATTACTTTTTATATCATTAGTATCTACTTTTAATTGGTTAATCATGTGTTTTTCAGCAATTATTCTTATTGCCATGGACATGATAAGTTTATTTTCTAATAATATATCATTTCGACGATTTTTTGAGAGATGTTTTGCTTCTTCTAATATTATTTTTTGAATATTCTTGTCTGATTTATTTATTTCAATGTTCCATTGTCTGAATATTGGTTTTATATCATTGATTGTAATATTTACTCCTTTATAGTGTAATATATTTGTTAGTATTTCATATGATTTTTTATCATTTTTTCTATCTTTTCTGTATTCAGATAGATTTCTGATAAATGGTACTAATGAGATTACAAGTTTTAAATCATCTTTTTTATGATCTTTTTGATAGTCAAAAAGTCTGTATTTTATTTCCAGAAATATATTATTACTTCTTCCTTCTAAATCTGTTTTTTTAAGATCTAAATACTTGGAATTTGTTTTTGTATCAAGGTTTTCCAAAGCAAAATAACCTGTTTCAATACTTAATCTTGATTTTACAGTCCTAAAAAAGTCATAGTTATGTGTTAATAAGATCATTTTAAAATTATCTTCTTTAGTTATATCATTTAAATATTCTATTATTGCATATTTGTTTTCATAATCAAAACTATCAGCAATATCATCAAAAATCAATATACTTTCTTGATTATTTTTCTTTCTCATTTGAATTTCATAGATTATATTTAATAGATACAATGCTCTTTTTTGTCCAGTACTATATATCTTTTTTAAATCATCTAATGATATAGCTTTACCAGTATTTTCATCAGTAAATTGTACTTGTGGAATTTTATTATCTAATATTACATCATCTTGATTTGTCACATTTAATATAAATGGTATAGAAAAACGTTTATTGAATAATTCTACTACTTGTTTCCATTCAAGAATTTCTTTTTTTGCAGTATTTCTGATATTCAATAATTCTTCTTTTTTATCATTATATAAATCGATACAATTTTTATATTCATCAAATTTAAAATTTAAAATAGATAACCAATATTCTTTTTTTAAAGTATCTAAATTATCAAGTCTTAACTTCTGAATGAATGAATGATCATTATAAATAATTTTTTGAAGAGCTTTTGCATCTGTATTTTTATGTAATTTTTTATCAATCTCTTCAAAATCCTCTTTTAAAGATTCATCTTCAATAATTTTATCCTTTTCATATTTTAAAATTTCTTTAAATTCTTTAAGACTTTTAACATTAACGTCTCTGTCTTTCAACTTAATTTCATGTCCTGCTTTAAAAAGATTATTGCTATTGATAGATTTAACTAGATTATCAGCATTATAATTTGTAAAATTATTCTCTTCAAAAATATCCGATTTTAAAAGTAATTCATGTAACTGTTCAGAATAAGATTCAATATGTTTAATTAAATTCTCATCCTCTAAAATCAAACGAGTTTTTTCACCAAATAGAGTATTATACTTAATATCTACAACATCTAAATTATCATTAGAATCAAGATCACTCTCTAAATTACTTAATATATCAAGTAATGTATTACCTTTATCAGGAAATGAACTAACAAATAACTTTTCAATTACCTCATTAATATCTTCATTATTATGAACCGTAACTCCAGAAATTCTTTTAATCTCCATAGTCAATAAATCCCTATTTTTCATAATTTCCTTTGCAATCTCTTCATACATCTCTTTAGATTTCTTATCAGAAATTAACGGACTGATATTTTGAAAATCATATTCCTCATTTAAAGTTTCAACAACAAAGAAAATATCTTTATATTCTTCTTTAGTTAAAATATTCCCATCTAAATTAACTTCATATTCAGGATCTTTATCACTAAATAAATTTTTCATATTAGTTTCATCATCATTACAAATATCTCTAAATGTTTTTGCAAAAGAGGTCTTCATAGTACCATTAGGAGCGTAAATTAATGACACAAAATTATTTTCCTTAATAAAATCTAATGTAGTATTAAGTTTTCCAATACCATGACAATTTTTTAAATTTAAATCCATTTCCATATATATCACATTTTCTCAAAAGAAGATTTAAAATATTTTACAATTAAAATAAACACAAATCATCTCTCTTTGTTATATATTGATATGTATAAACAATTATTTAAAATATAATCTTTGCACAGACGAAACATAAGATTAATCAATATTTAGCTATAAATACATTTTAAAATAAAAAAAAACTTGAAATGGTTAATTTTCAAGTAGTTCCTATGACATTAATTTTATTTTAAAGGGTTGGGAGTTATAGTATTATTAAGATGATTAATTACTTTCTATACTATTAAATTCATTTTAAAGGAAGTAAATTTGGATAAAGGTTTAGATAATATATTCTGTTTTTATACTATTAAGTACATTTTAAAGTAAATTAGTCCTTAAGACTTAAACCGAACAGAATATGTTTCTATACTAAGTACATTTTAAAGTAAAGGACAAAACTTTTCTAAAATTCAAGGAAGATTGATTCTATACTATTAAGTACATTTTAAAGACTATGAATTGAACGAAACAACGTTCAAGGAACTTAGTTTCTATATTAAGTTCATTTTAAAGTGAATATAATATAGATATAGATACTACTTTTATATCAAAGTTTCTATACTATTAAGTACATTTTAAAGACTTAAATAGATGCAACAAGATATTATAGTTACTTACGTAACTTTTTTTAAAAATGTTTCTTTCCATTCTTTTGTGAAATTTCCTTCAATTA
>CAYNSJ010000084.1:0-9792 GCA_964399835.1 uncultured Methanobacteriaceae archaeon
TTAATCTTTATAGATTCATTCAACTCAATCAAAAATAGGTTTTCTACAGAGCAAAAATAATAATATTTTTAATTATTTAATTATATTAAATATTAAATTGATATAAAATGTTATTATAACTCAAAATTTATTTATAAGACTTATTTGATTTTAATTTTCTTTTTTAAAAAATTTAATCAACTTTAAAAAAATTATTTAAAAAATAATAACTATGTTGGGATGTTAAAATTACAAAATAAGCCTGTTAATATGGTTATAAATTCTAAAAAATAATAATCAATTAAATATAGAAAAATAAAATTATAATATATATAAAAAAGAAATATAACTTATTATTTTTTTTAGTATTTAAATATTCTAAATTATAAATATAATATTTAGAATAAAACGTATAACTAATAAAATATTAAAAAAATAGAGCGAATGTATATGACAAAAATGAAATATCTTATTGAAATAGAAAAAAATGAAGATGAAATTGAAAAGTTTTTTGTAGATGAACAAAATAATATTCATCGTGATGAGAATTCTGAAGCAATACTTTGTTGGGATAAAAATTGTATAGGTAAATATTTGGAATTTGATCCTAAACGAGAAATATTAGAATGTCCTTTTTGTAAAGTAATAACTTTCTGTTCAAAAGTAGAAAATCTTGATGAAAATGAATAAAAATATTTAATATTTTATTTTTTCAAATTTATTTTTCATTAATATATAACTTTTTTTGGAAATTCTTTTATTTCAACTAAAGAATAATTATATTATAATAGTAAGAAAACTAAGTAACAAATATATTATTAATGTTAATTAAAAAAATATAAAAAGGATCTAAAGTAAATGCTAAATTATAAATTAATAACTCAATTAAAAAAAGATGAAGATATTTTAGAAATCCAATTAATTTCAGAAGATATGAAAAAGAAAATATTAGAACTAGAAATGAATCGAAGTAAAGAGTTAATTCCGGTTATTAATGAAGGTATCCATGAAGTATTCAAAGAAAAAATATTAGTGGCAATTAGTAAAAAAAGACCAGATAAAATTATAGCAGCTAAACCTAAATTAACATTATTAACTAATACTGGTAAACTTCTTGGTGAAGATGTATATGATGAAGATGAACTTGAAGAGTTACATGAAGATAATAATGCATATTTTGTATCAGATAATTTTGTACTATATAAAAATATATACAAAAATGATGGAGAAAAGGAAATATTTAAAATTTCTTCAATTGACCTAAACTTATTTACAAAGGAAGATTTATCTAAATATGCTAATAGTATAACTATTGCAATGCCTTCTTCAGAAACTGATTTATATATTAAAAAAAGTATCAAACTATTTTCAAAAGATGAAGATACTATAATTTTAGGTTTTACACCTAAATAAACTATTTTTAAGATTTATTTTCTTTTTATGAATAAAACTGATTTTTAGATATATATTTAATATAATAATTTATTATTAGAAATTAAATAATATCAATTCTAAATTATTATTTATGAAAAATATAGAAAATGAAACTTCTTATGATAATATGTTATCTAATTATTATAAAGGAAATATTATTAAATATTTAGGTGTAATCTCTTTTTTCAATGAAATTAATAGAAATAACCAAGAAATAGTATCACAATTAAAAGATAACTTCAATATTGATATTGATGATTTATTTGAGAAATTAAATAATCTAGAAGAACTAAGTGTTACTGAAAATAAGATAAAGTTTGATAACAAGATGTTATCTGCTTATATTTTTTATTTAACATTTATAAAAGAACATAGTATATTTGACTTATCTGAATGGTTGGTTATATTTTATGAAAATAGTGGAAAAGGAGTTAGTAACAATATATCATTTTTAACAGTTAATTATTTGTCTGAGTATTTATGTAAAAATATAAAACAGTCATCTTATGATTATTTTAAAAGTATATCCAATGATGAAAATAAGTTAATACATTTTTATTACACGTTTTATTGTTACTATGATATTGAAATATTAGAATATGTATCTAATTGGAAAAATAATCTTTCTCAAGAATATTCAGATATAGAAAAAATTAGTATAGATCCAAAATTTAAAAATTTTAATGAATCGATACAATTAAAATTATTATCTGAATTATATACTACAAATTATTTTAAGAAAGCATTAGATATTAGTATAGAAATTATAAAAAAACAACCTTTAATGATTTCTGAAATATCTCATAATATAAATAAACAGTATTTAAATTGTATTAGAAAAGATCGAACTGATTCTGAATATCCTGAATTAATTAAAAAATATTTAAATAATCCTAAATCTCAAAGAGAATCCATTATTTATAATAAATTATTTTATGAATTATCTTTAATTGAATAAAAAAAGAATATAGCGATAAAATATTAAGACTTTCAATAATATAAAATATAATATAAACATCCAGTTTAAAGATGAAATTTAAAATAAACAATTATGGAGATAGTTAACATGAAAAATAGTTCTAAAATTATACTATTTTCATTAACTTTAATCATTTTGCTAACAAGTATTTCAGCATTATCTGCTACAAATAATACTGTATCTTCAATAACACCAACAGTATCATCTAATACTATAAATACAACAAATCATATTAGTCAAAATGATAATGTTAATAATTTAAATACAAATATTCAATCAAAAGATATAAAACAACAAATTATAAAAGAAAATTATGACAACAAAGTTAGTAAGAATCAAAATAATATAACAACAAAAGAAGAATTATCAATTATTAAAAAAAATAAAACAGTACAACTAACTACAAAAACAGATTCTGATAATGATATTAAACAAAGTACAGCACAAGTTTTATTCAATAATAATTCAAAAAGTTATAATAATAACCAAATTATAACAAAAGAAGTAGTAAATACCAATTATACAGTATCTAATTACAATGAATTGTATAGTACAATAAATAACATAAAAACAAATGGAACCAATCAAAAATATTATATTACATTAAAATCAGGAACATATATATTCAATAATAATATTCGATGGGGAAATATAACTCAGACAACCAAATATATTAAATTAACAGGTATAAATAATGTTATATTTAAAATGTATAATCAAAGTCAAGTGATGAATGATTATATACAAAATTATAATGGATATACTATGGAAATTGAAAATATAATATTTACAAATGGTCATATGAGTACTGCAGGAGCAATATTTAATAATGGATTATTAACACTTCGAAAATGTCAATTTATTAATAATACGGGATTATATGTTGGAACTGTTAGAAATACTGGTAGTTTGAATGTATTTGGATGTATTTTCATAAATAATTCTAATAAAGGAAGTAATTCTAGTGCAAAATTTTTAGGAGGAGCAATTACAAATTATGGGAGTGCACTTGTTGTATCAAGTATTTTTACAAATAATACTGTTCCAAGTGATGTAAATAGTTTTGATACTCAATATCTTGATGTAGGTGGAGCAATATATAATCAAGGTAAATTAACTGTAAATTCATCAACATTTAATAATAATGAAGCATATATAGGTGGAGCAATAGCAAATACTAATGGTACGTTATTAGTCATGAAAAGTAAATTTAATGATAACTATGCAAAATTATTAGGTGGAGCAATATCCTGTGTAGATTATATGGAAAACTATTCTTCTAGTTTATTACCAATAAGTAATATAATTGTAAATGGATGTAATTTCACAGCAAATAATGCTGAACGTGGTGGAGCAATATATCAACAAGTTGAGTCATCAAATTCATTACTTACTGTAATTAGTTCAAGATTTATAAATAACACAGCATTACCTAATGATGGAGGTGTAGGTGGAGCAATAGAAAGTTATTACTCTAATTTAAATATTAAATTTTCAGTATTCACAAATAACAAAGCAGAATATGGTGGAGCAATTACAACTATAGATTCAAAAATGAATATTCAAAAATGTAAATTTGAATCAAATGAAGCTACTGAATATGGTGGAGGATTATATGTTCAAGGAAAAATAAATGTATTTAACTCAACATTTAACTATAATAAAGCATCTGGGACAAATGGTAAAGGTGGAGCTATTGAAGCATTATTTGCAACATTAAATGTTAAAAATTCTAATTTCACTTCAAATAATGCAACTAAGTATGGTGGAGCTATATTTTTAACATATTCTCGTGAAGCAATTTATTATAGTAATTTTATTAAAAATGTTGCTTCTGAAGGAGCATTATTATATGTTGATAATGATACAGGTTCTTTCACAAACTTTGTAAGTAATAATGTTACAAGAAATTATGCAAATACTTCATATGGTCATACATTTTATTCACAAGATCCTATTAAAATCATTAACAACACAATTACTACAAAATCTATTGTAAGATTATTTTCATTCTCTAAAGCTCATAAAATAAGTGGAACTACTATTATTAGAGTTAACAATTAAATTACTTTTTTCATCCTTATTTTATTTTTTTAAAATTGGAATGTAATACTTCTTTTTTTTACAAATATAAATTTTAGATGGTTTTAATACTTATGATATTATATAAGATACAACCAATAAAATGGAATAAAAATAGTTTATAATAATAAAAAAAAGTATAAATTATGTCTTTAAAAATAAAATACTTGTGGATAAGTATTTTATTATTAATTATTCTGTTATATGATCATACATATATATTTTTATGTCCACAAACAGGACAATAACTTAATCTAGAATCATATACTGCTCCACAACCAGGATATTTACATGTTTTCATGTATCCCACATTTTTATTAACACCAGCTTCTTCATATGTAACTTTATTAGAACTACTTTTCACTGAAGAACCACCACTGCTACTACCACTACTGGAAGAAGAAGAACTAGAAGAAGATACTTTTTGATTAGAATTATCATTATTACTACTACTATTATTAGTGTTATTTTGGGATTCATTTAATTGATTTTTTACATCTTGTAAACTGCTATTTAATTGATTTTTTTCATCTTGCATATGTTCATATACCGTGTATCCAGCAAAAGCTGCACCACAAATAATTAATGTTCCAACAACAGCTAATATTACCATTACATTTGATCTCATTATTATTTCTCATCCTCTTTTTAATATATTAATTAATAACTTTCATAAAATCTTCAAAAATATCAGATTGATATCATTTAAAGAAATTTAAAAAAAAAAGCCTTTATTATATTCAATATATGTTAAAAGTATTATAAATAATTTATTTTAAAATTGAACTGAAATTTAGAGTACTTTTTATCATTTTTTTATTTATATAGAGTTACATCAAAATTTTGTTATCCATAATTATTATGAATTTTACGTTGTTGTTATTATTTAGCATTAATTAATACACTATTTTATTATTATAATCACCATTTGATTCTATATCATAGACTAATTAACTATAAAACTTTTAGTACTTCAATAAAAATATTCTAACTATTTTTTAAAAATTGATAGTAATAAAGAATAATTATTAAAAATTCTTTATTGTATTATTCTTTTTATATGTAATACTACTATTTCAGATTTAGTACCTAATCTTATTGGAGGACCCATAGTTCCAAGACCTGTTGAAACAGATAAATAACTATTTTTTATTTTATTATCATTTGTTCGTACTTTTCTTGAATAAACACCTTTTAAATATGGATAAATAAGTCTAACCCATAGATTAGCTGGATAAAATTGACCTCCATGAGTATGTCCAGATAATTGTAAATCTATACCTAATTTTGTAAAGTTATCCCAAGCATCAGGTGTATGAAATATTAATAAATTATTTTGATTTTTCTCTATTGGTATTCTTCTAATATCATATAATGATTTATCAAAACTATAACTCAAACCTATGATATTAAAGTTATAATCCTCTAAATTTAAGTTTTGATTATCTAATATTATTATACCTGCTTTTTTAGCTGCTTTTTCAATATTTTCTATTCCTTGATAATAATCATGATTTCCTGGAGTAAAAATTATAGGTACATTTGATTTTTTCAGTGGCATAAAACTATCTTCCTTAATAGGACATGAGCCATCTGCTAAATCTCCAGCGATTATTGCCATTACTTTTCCATCATTATTTCTTAAAGATTGTTCATTTATTTTATTTAATTCAATAGTAAGTTTTTTTAATAATTTTTGTCCGTGCATGGATCCTATATGTAAATCTGATACTTGAACTATTGTAATTTCATTATTTTTATTTGAATTAGTTTTGTTATCTAAAAATAAATCATATTCCCTAATATATGGTGAATGAGCTATATAGTATCCAATAATACCTAGTACTGGTACAAGTATTATTATTAAATACATGATATTCAATGGTATTTTGATAAAGAATTCTATTAAATATATAAATATTATTTCTATTAAGTACATTAATGAAGCCCATTTCCATATCTCTGATAATTCCATCATTATACGTGTTATTTTATATGATTTATTCATTTCAATGGTTATTGAGATAATATTTAATGCTGCAATTATTATTACTAAAGTTAATAATTGATATAAAGGTAAAGGATGTTGAATGTATTTGAATAGAATATCAATTATAAAATAATTATATATCATTAAGATTACTGTAGATATTGGTCCTGCAATGATATATCGTTGTTTTGGAATTTCCATGGTAAATTCTCTTTATTTATTTTTAGAAAAAGTTTATTTTATTAGTTATATTTTATATAATAAATTTATTTTATTGGATATTATTAAAAATGTAATTGTGAATAAAAAAAGATTTTTATTCACGTCACGTTATGAAATAGTTTCATTGAAAATTTAATAAAACTAAATTGAATTATAGATATTATTCTGTATATCATTGTTCATGTTATTAAAGGTTAAAGTAGATGTACTTTGAAATATTGGTAAGTCTATATGTGTAGTATTTTGTGAATTAGTTGAAGTAGTGTTATTAGTTTGTATTGTAGAATTATGATTATCTGGGAATAATGCGGTTATTATAGCAAATACAATAAGACATGCACAACAAATGATTAATAAAGTTCTAACTTTATTTTCAAATATAGTATCTTTAAGATCATCTTTTTTATCTTTTTTAGGTGCCATTTTTTTCATCTCCTATAAAAATAAATTGGTTATTATTAGAAATTTTAAGAATTTAAATATTATCATCAAACCTATTCCACCCATTAATCCAGTTATTAATCTAAGATAGTTATTACTTTCTCTTAATTCAATTAACTGTGTAAATCCATCAATAAAACATGGAATAAGTAATATTAACCCAAATATTAATAGATTCATGGTATAAGTTATAGGTATTAAGTATGCATATATTACATATGCAAAAATGCTTATATAGAATCCTGTACATCTAGCACATACAGGAAATTGATGACCATGAAAATGAAATGATCTATCACTTCTTCTATGACAAATATATTTAAAAATGTCCATATTTTTAATATATATGTTTTATATTCTTAAACTTATGTCTAATATTTTTAATTTAAAATTAGCTAATTTATATTTATTTTTTTAATATTTTTTAACTAGTTTTTTATAGTAAAATAAATTTCTATTTTTTTATTACTTATTTAATATTTATTAAAAAATTATATATTTAAATAATGAATCTTTTTTTTAAAATTAAGCTAGGTTTTATATAATTTAAGAAAAATAATTTAAAATATAAAACAAAAAAAATATAGACCAAATAAATAATTTTTTTAAAGAAGGTTAATAAAAATGAAAGTAACATTCGTAAATCCACCACAAACAGCTTCAAAATATAAATTTATGGGAGTAATAGCACCACCATTAGGAATAGCATACATGGCTGCTGTATTAGAAGAAAATAACATCGATGTCAATATTATAGATGCATCAGCAGAGGATATGACTTTTGAAGAATTAGGTGAAGAACTAAAAACAAGAAAGCCTGATTTAATAGCCATTACAGCATTAACTCCTACTATTGGAAGAGCATTAGAAAGTGCAGAAATAACTAAAAAGGTACTTCCAAATTCAAAAGTTATAATGGGTGGATATCATCCAACATTCAACTATGAAGAAACATTAAATGATGAAAATGTAGACATAATAATAAGAGGTGAAGGAGAATACATAATGCTTGATTTAGTTCAAACATTAGAGAATAATGGTGATTTAGAAAACGTAAAAGGAATAGTATTTGAAAAAGAAAATGAAAATAATGAAAAAGTTATAGTAGTCACACCAGAAAGACCACCTGTTGTTGATCTTGATTCTATACCATTCCCTGCACTTCATTTACTTCCTATGGATAAATATGAACTACTTAATATGACTACTGATATGACTACTATGATAACAAGTAGAGGTTGTCCTATGCAATGTTCATTTTGTTCTTCATCAGCATTACATGGTACTTTAATGAGAACTAGAAGTATAACTAATATTGTAGATGAAATGGAACATCTAATAAACAATTATAATATAAATACAATTGCTTTTATGGATGATACATTTACAATTAATAAACAAAGAGTAATTGACCTTTGTGATGAAATTAAAAAAAGAAATATTAAAGTATGGTGGGGTTGTACTTCTAGAGTAGATACTCTTGATGAAGAATTACTTCAAAAAATGAAAGATGCTGGATGTATCACAATATTTATGGGAGTAGAATCAGCAGATCAACAATCACTTGATTTAATGAATAAAAATATTACTATAAATAAAATAGAAATGGCTTTTAAAAAATCAAAAGATATTGGTATAAGGACAATAGCTTCTGTTGTATTGGGTATGCCTGGAGATACAAAAGAAAACATGAAAAAAACAGTACAGTTTGTAAAAAAATTAAATCCAAGTTATGCAGTATATAGTTTAGCAACACCTTATCCTGGAACTAGATTTTATAAAGAGTCTTTTGAGAAAAATCTTATTAAAGTAAAAGATTGGTCTAAATATACTCTAATTTCACCAATTCTTGATACTATAGATTGTTCTAAAGAAGATCTTAGAAAAATACAAACAAAAGCATTTGTAGGTTTCTATTTAAGACCAACTTATCTTTTATCTCAATTTAAAATAGATGGTTTTTATTTAATAAAAACAGTATTTGGAGTAATCAAACAAGGATTAAGTAAAGGATCTAAAAATACTAATTACAATAAAAGAGTAGATAGTTAAATTTTATTTTTATTATTTAATATAATAATTAAAAATTTAAAATTTATATTCTTTTTTAAAAAATATGTAATATTTCATTAAATATACTTAATTTTATTAAAAAGATCATTTAAGTAAATAAATATAAGTATTTTATAGATATCTTTTTAATCGAAATAACTTAAAAAATGAATTTATTTAAAATCTTATTAAGGTGGTATCATGTTAAAATTTAAAGATTTAAAATATGTTAATGGATTTCAATCATTAAACGGAGAACAAGAGTATATTTTAATGTTTTACAGTTACGCATTGGACAATTATTTTTTAAAATTAAAAAAATTAGATGAAAAAAGATATTATAAACTTAAATCTTTATTCGCTAAAGATATTCATATTGATTTTGATTCTAGAATGATTGAATATCATTATAAAGATATAGAAAATGATATAATTTTGACTTCAGAAGATGTAATTGAAAATTCAGAGAAATTTGAAAAAATCAAAAGTTTATGTATCGCAAACATTAGTAAAATAATAGTTGAAACCATAAAAAAATAACTATTTTTTTACTTTTTATTAAGTGCGACAAGCAATTGTCTTTAGATTAATATGTCAGTACAATACCAAGTGG
>CAYNSJ010000085.1:0-9468 GCA_964399835.1 uncultured Methanobacteriaceae archaeon
ATTAATAAATTTGTTAGAGCTAAAACTTTTTATTTTTTTAAAAATAAAACTTAAAATTGAAAAATATATTATAATTAATTATATAATAAAAAAAAACAAATAGATAATCATGGATACAAAAGAGAAGATACTATCTGAATCATTTTTATTATTTTTAGATAAAGGGTTTAATAATGTATCTATGTCTGATATAAGTAAAAAATCAGGAGTAGGTACAGGAACTGTATATTATTATTTTAGAAATAAAAAAGAAGTAATTACAGAAATAGTTGAAAAATTTTTCTTTGATTCAGCATATAAACGATTAGAAAAAGCTAAAAAATTTAAAGGTACTTTTAAAGAAAGAATTGATTATTTATTTTATTTGACAGTAACCTTTCAACCATCATCACTTGATTCTAAAGAATTAGATAAAAAATTAAAAAATTCATATGATCGTCGTGATTTAAATATTTTCTTAATAGAAGTTATGAAATATTATGAAGCAATTGATAGAAAAAATCATAAGTTTCATATAGAATTAAAACAGTTATATATTAATATAATTGAGGATGGAAAAGCAAATAACGAAATAAAAGATTATGATACTGATTGTTTATTAAAAATTATATCTAATATTATTTATGGATCTTATTATTTTTCAATAATTGTTCCTGAAGAAAATACTGTAGATAGAATAAATGTAAGTTTCGAATTTTTATGGAACTTTATTAAAACAGAATAATATTTTTTTCAAGTAACCTCAATCACTTTTTTTTTATTCATATAATCCTATTAATACTTTTTATTAAAAAATTAAGATTTATTCTTGTTGTATGTTTATATATTTTTTTAATCATATTTTATAATACTATACAATAAATTAGTAGGATTATTATGTTTATAAAAATTAAGATTAAGAAAAATAGTTTTCAAAAAGTTCATATTAGTTAAAAGTTCATAAATACATTGTTACATGTATATGTAATTAGTGATTTTTGACAATTTAGTAATATCTAAAATGAAGAGTGTATTGTATAGTAAAAAAATATTTTTTTTAAGAATATTCAAAGTTATTTTTTGATTTAATAAAAAATTTTTTTAGTGATATTTCATATCTTTTTTATTATTTCTTTATTTGGGTAGAATTTTAATATTTTTTAATTAATTTTTTTTATTATAAAAAAATATTTTACATGATTAAATTTTACTTCGTTAAACCCCGATATAACGAAGTAAATCATGCATATTTTGCATGAAATTCATTAGTCAACAATAGAACAATGTACAAAAAAGAGCATGATAATATTGAATAATCATAGTTAGTTAATTATCAAACATGACATTATTTTTTATTTTTTCATAAAAATTTTATCAGGAGTAAATAACAATATTTTTAAATTTAATTTCTCATTTTATTTTTGAAAAATTTTTTTAATATAGAAAAAATATATTAATTTTTAATAATAATAATTTATATTTTATTACAAAAAATCTAATTGCTTAAAATATACAAAAATTCATCAATCAATATATATGTAAACATTCATATTTAAGATTTTCATAAGTTAACTTTTTTATTAAAAATTTTCTGGTTTTGCTAGAATAAAATATTAATTTTTAATATATCTTTAATACTTTTTCTGATTTATAACATATTAATTTTTAATCAAAAAATCATACAAATATAAAAATATTTTTATCAAAAAAAAGGATAGAATAAAATTTTTTTAAATCATAAAATACAATTCATAAATCTCATTATTTTATATAAATTTTCTGAAAGGTATAATATTTTTATATAACTCTGTTAAACTTTTTAAAAAACAATTAAATTAAAAACATTTATATAGAATGAAAACTAATCCATTAAATAGAAATATAAAAGAAGATGATATTTATATTTGGTACCTTAAAAAAAATAATTTCATATTAAATTATACAGAATTGATATTTTTAGAATTAGAATAGATTAAATAGAAATGAATTCTAAAAAGAAAGTATCTTTATTATTTAGTATTTCGGAGGTTATTAAAAAATTATAATTTTAAGACATTAAACAATGGAAAAAATTTTATAATTAAAAGTTACTTAAATTTATGAATAGAAATCAAATCTTTAAATATAAATAAGAAGTATAAGGAAAAAAATAGAAACATATACTCTGTTTCTCAATAACTAAAAAAAATAAAAATACAGTTATGGCAATAACACTTTCATTAAAAATATATATTAAAATTTAAATTGTCATAACTGTTATTTTTTATTAAATTCTCTTTTTTTAAAGTTATATAATTATTTTTAAATATATATTACTTTTCTTGTTCCTAAGTAAGCTGATTTATCACCTGTTATTATTTCAACTTTTTTATTTTGATATTTATTTATATAACCAGTTAATATTTTAAGATTAATTGTACCATTAGTAATATAAAATATGTTACCCCCAGTGTTATTTAATAAAGTTATATCATTGATTTTTATTGCAATTTTACTAGTACCAACTACATAATGATCATGTTCATCTTTATATGTAGCATTTATTATTATTGATGAATCTTTTAGAGTTATAGTGTTTAATTTAAAGTTAGTTGCTATTTTAACTACTTCTTGTGTTGTATTAGTTTCAACTCTATTATATCCTTTGTCTGAATAAACTGCTGTGTATGTATAGTTTCTTGCAGATGTACCATCAGGTAATGTATAATTTAATTTAGCTACTCCATTAACTACATCTACTAATATAGCATTACCCCCTGCATCTTTAATAGTTTTTCCATTAAACTTAAAGACTACTTTTCCAGAATTTATAAGTGTTCCATTAGTATCTTTAATTATTGATGTTAATTGGATAGTATCTCCACTGGTTACTTTTGAAGTAGTATTTAATGTTATTGTTGCATTTCTTTTAGATATATTTACACTAGCTTGATCATTTCCTGAATAATATATGGATGTTCCACTATATATTGTTGTTATTTTTGAATCAGATTTAACCCAACTTGCTAATGAAGTATAATTTACAGTAGCTAATCCATTAACTACTTCTGAATATAATGGATTTCCATCAGAATCTTTAACTGTAATTCCATTAACTTTAAAGACGACTTTTCCACCAGTTATAGTATTTCCTTCAGTATCTGTTACTGTAGCAGTTAATAAAACCGTGTCTCCACATGTTGCAGTTACTGGTTGAACTTTAACAGTTGTCTCTACTTTACCTTTTATTGTAATAGTAGTTGTACTACTTGAGCTTTCATATGTATTTGAACCTTTATATACTGCTGTTAAATTATATACTCCGGGGTATATGTTGCAATAAAACATGAAAGTATTCATATAATCCCCTTCCCAACTTGTTCCTATAAATGTACCATTTATATAGTAATCTACTTTTCCTTCATATAGGATCCAACCATTTTCATCCATTACAAAAGCTCTTAATGTTGTACTTTCGTATATTTCCATATTTACAGGTAATACATTAATGTATGTTTTAGTTTTATATATGTATATATTACTTTGAATACTACTATTTTTGTAACTATTATTGTTATTAGTATATGTTAATGTAATATATTGATCTCCTGACGTTTCGAAATAATAATCAATATATGCAAATCCATCTCTAACAGCACTAGTTGTTAGAAGTTTATTTTCATTATCATACAATGATACATTTCCTGTTTTTAAATTAAATCCATTTTCATCTATGACATGTACAGTTATATGTGTTCGAGTTGTTGTAGTACCTAATTCGAAGCTAGGAATTAATTCTACATTTGTTGAATTTATGTTAACAACAGTATTTTTAGTAGCTTCTGAATAAATACCTGTATTGTCTTTATATTTTATTGTGATGTTGTGTTGACCAGGTTTAGTTATTAGTGAATTAATCAATGTTTTAGTTGAGTTAATAGTTGCTGTTTTTATAGTATTTCCATCTATAATTAATTCTAATGTACCTTTTTGAACTGTATTATTATTTACATCTAATACTTCAATATTAAACCCTGTGTTGACTGTTGTAGTTTTTGGTATTACATCAACATTTATAATAACATCAGTTGAGGATATTGTTATAGTTGTAACTTGGCTATCACTTGTATATCTACCAGAATTATCATAATAGACAGCATTTATTCTATTAGTTCCACTAGTACTAAATAAATAACTGTCAGTTATTGTTCCATCAGTACCTAATGATCTTTCATCAATTTTAATATTATTTACATATATAACTACATTTCCTGATGTTATTATATTATTATTAATGTCTCTTACACTGATAGTTATTTGACCAGATTCTGTAGTATTTTTTGCTATTGCATTTATTGTTAGTGTTGTATCTGTTGTTGGTATTGTAATATCTGTTGAATTTGTACTACTATAATATTGAGTACTACTATCCGTATATACAGCTGTAATAGGATAATCACCTGCTATATTAAATATATGACTAATTATTATTGGTTCATCTGAGCTAATGCTTTGTTCATATATTATATTATCATTACTATAAATTTTGATTGTTCCTGTTGTAATTGTTTTATCATTTTCATCAGTTACATTTACTTTAATTATTGTATTGGTTGTTGTTGTTGCTGGTAAAACTTCTAATGATAATTTACTCTCAGTTGTTGTAATTTGAACTATTGTTGTATTAGTACTCTTATTATAACTATCAGTTCCATTATAAGTTACAGTTATTGGATAAGTTCCTTTAATAGTATATGGTACTTTATATACTGAACTACCATCTGGTGTAATGGTAGATGTACCTAATAAATTATTGTCATTATCATAATAATATATTAATCCATCAGTAACTGCTTGTCCATTATTATCAGTTACATATACAGTTATAATATTAGATTCATAGATTGAATCAACATATGTTGTTGTATTTATTTTATTAACATTTAATGTCAATGAATTTGAATTTCCTAATGAATCTTCATTTAATTTTATATACGTTACTAAAGTTTGATTATTTGTAGGTGTAATAGTATAAATCATACCACTTGTTGTAGTATAAGTTTTATCATTTACATAGACTGTGTAATACATATTTTCTAAAATATCACTATCATAATATTTTGGATGTTCTAAAATAATTGTAATTGATGCTGAATCAAATACTGTTACATTTGTATTATCTGTATTTATGGAAATATTTATAGTACAATTAGTATAAATATTGTTTTCAAAAGTATTATTACCTAGAATATTTAATGTTTCATTATTTGATTTTATATTATTAAATGTATTATTTATTAATGTTGTATTTGTTCCATTAGATGAATATATAGCTCCACCTAATGCTTTATTTGTTGTTGATATTGCACTATCATTAATAAATAATGAATTTTTAACAGTTAAATTAGTATAATATTGAGTTAAGCTATAAGGAAAGCTGGATATTACTCCACCTTCAAATGCACTATTGTTAATAAATTTACAATTATTTATTACAGTTTGTTCACTAGGTTGATTAGCAATAACACCTCCGGAATATGCAACATTATTTGTAAATGTAGAGTTTTCAATAACACTATTTCCATTAACATTTACAACTGCCCCACCACAACCTGTAGATGCATTGTTACTGTTAAATGTAGAATTTATTATATTGATATAATGATCATTGTATATTGCCCCACCGTACCATGCTGTATTATTATTCATAATAGTATTTTTTACTGTAGCATCAAAGTTAGTGTTGTATATTCCACCACCACTAGTAGTTGCATTGTTATTTTCTATAGTACAATTATCAACAATGAAATTAGACCCTATATTATATAATGCTGCTCCATAACCACCTTTATTGTTATTTAATGTTGAATTATATATACTAAAACTGTTACCATATAAATTTGTTACAGTTGAAGTTTTTCCTGTATTATACTTAAATGTTGAATTTTTAACAATGCATGATCCGGCATAGTTTACTAAAGATGAACCAGTTTCACCACCATAATTATACATTAAAATACAATTTGTAACATTAAAATTATATTTTTGTGCAAATATTGATCCACCATAAGAATTATTATTATATTCAAACGTACTATTAATAAGTTCTGTATCTGAAATAGTACGAATAGCTGCACCATAATATGCTGTATTATTTATAAACCTTGAATCTTTAACTATTAAATATCCATCTTGACTATATATTCCACCACCAGTTCCTTTACTAGATAACGTGATATTCGAAAAAGTAGTATTTATTATCGTAGCATTTGATAAATAATTAAATATTCCCCCACCAAATAATGCTGAACCATATTCAAAGGTAGAATCTGTAACATTTAATACTCCAGTATTAACTATAGCACCACCATAATTACAGGTATTATTTAAAAATGTACATTCAGTAACTATTAATGTTCCATTATTATTTATAGCTCCTCCACCATAAAATTTATCATCAGTATTTTTCGTAGTGTTTTGGATAGTTACATTTATCAAGTTTAATGTGTATCCAGTTTCTATAATGATGAATGTTTGTAAACCATTACCATCTATTATTGCTCCATTACCATTTATTGTCAAATTTTTTAATTGACTATTACAATTACCCCATGTGATATTTTCAGTAATATAATATATTCCAACAGTAGGATCTAAGTCAATTGTATAATTTAAATAATCATTCGTATCTGATTTTAAATTGTTTATTTCAGTTACTAAATTCCCATAACTTTGTACTATTACTTGATTATTTGTGTTTATTTCTGTAATACTTGATTTTTTAAGTGAATTAATATTTATTATATTATTACTATTAATTCTTGAAAGCTGGTTTATATAAGTAGAATTCGATGAAACACCAGAATATTCTGCAATAACTTTTGTATAATTATCTAAACTTGAATTTAAGTTAATATTATTATCTATTTTATCATAAACTGTTATATTTTTATTATTTAAATAAGCTATATTTGATTTATTAATTGTTTTATTGAACTGATCAATTGGAGTTACTGTATAATTAGTAGTTGATACGGAGTAATTTAATGTTTGGTTGGATTTAACTACTGCAACCTTTGTTGTATCGAGTTTATTATTTTTAGATCTATAGCATTTTATCTGTGTATTATTTATTAATTGATTTTTTTCTATTTTTTTATTAGTCTTGTTTAATGAAAGTGGATATTTTATATTATCTTCATTATTACTGGAATCGATTTTAACTTGATTCTCCTCTTTACATAATTTTTTAAAACTATTAGTTGTAGTTTGATTTAAAGTAGTATGTATTTGAGTATGGTTATCAGAAGTTGATATTTCAGTAGAAGTTTTATTTGAATTATTTATATCTGTTGCATATATTGTTCCAATAGATAATAATAATATTAATAAAACTGTAAGAAATATAATCCCACTTTTTTTTATTAACATAATAATCATCTCTTTAAACTCAATAATGTTTTATTATTGAGGTTAACCTATTTTATTTTTATTATATTGCTAATTCACAAGAATATGTATATTTTTATCAGGAAAATATTCATTTTTTATTTCAAAGTAATATTTTTAATAAATTTATAATCTTTATTAGTAGTTTTATTTTTGTTTTAATGAAAAATTTAATACATAAACTTGTCATCTTTATTATTTTTTTTATTATAACTAAAATTTTAATGTGATTTTTTAAAATACATACTATTATTTTCTTATTTTATAATGTATAGTATATAATATTATTGCAATTACAACTATAGCATTTACAATAGTTGTCTATGCAATTATAAATATAATTGAATATAAAGCTAGAAAAAAATCTTAAAAAATATTATAAGAATTATAAAAAAGTTATATTAATAAATAAAAAGAAATATGAATGATTAACTATTATAAAATCAGTATTATGTTTTAAAAAATATAAAAGAAAATAAAATTAATTTTTAATCTCTGTTATTATCTTTCTTTATTTTCTTCTAACTGTTTTTCTATTTTTGATCTATTTTCATCTTGTTTAATTTTAGTTATTTTATCTTCTTCATTTAGTTCAACCAATGTTACAATTGCTGGTAATAATACTAATACTACACAAGAAAATAGGGTATAATTTTTTAAAAATATTAATTGCATTATAATTGAAGCAACTGATAATACTATTAATAAATATACAGAAATCTTTAAATGTTTTTTAGAATATAAAGCTAATAATATAAACAAAACACCATATATAACCGTAAAGAATATATTACCTACTATTGATTGAATTTGAGGGAATAAGGATATAGTCAATGGGAAAATTATACTTATTATCAATAAGATGATAGAAAGTTTATAATTTTTTTCTGAAAACTTAAATAATAACAAGAATAATATACTATATACTACAGTAAACAAAAGAATATATATTAAAGATTTTCCATTAATTGGAATATAAAATATTGTTGCCAATGGAATAATAATATACAACAATCCATTTACTATTGAAGATACATATATATAATTATTTTTTATATCATATTCTTTTATAATTGTTAATCCTAAACATCCAGAGATCATTATTAAACTTGCACCAAACAAACCAATTCCTATATTTACTCCAATTAATCTTTTAAATATGAATATTATTGATGCAATACATATTAAAATTATACTCATGTTCTTTTTACTAAATCCATATATTTCTGATCCAAATAATGCATACAATAACAATATTATATATAAGATAGATGTAGTTCCAAGTATACTTCTTTTATTGATATAAACAGCAGCTATCCATCCAATCATAAGTAAAGTAGCACCCATCTTATTTAAAATAGATACTCTCTTTTTATCATAACCAGTAAAACCTACAGTAAACAATGCACAAGTTGGAGCAAGATATGATATAGTATTAAATGCATAGGTAGATGAACATAAACACAATAATAATATTGAAAATAATAATGCTGAAATTAATAAAATTCTATTTGTCCATAAATTATTTATTTTATAATACCCTGCAGAAAATATAGAAATTATTATTAGAAATATAAAAAGTATGGATGATATAGAAATAATTGTCTGATGACCTCTTACTAAACTATTTACTAATCCAATAATAGCAAATAGTCCGGTAATAATAGATAAAATAACATAAGAATTATTCCTATTTTTTAACACAACATTCCCCACTATTTTTGTTAACTAGAAATACTCTAATTTTTTAAATATTTAAAGGTAACTAAAGAAGATTTGTTCCGATATAAACTATTTTTACTTAATAACAATTGATCATTTAAGTATTATAAATTAAATTATAATCAAAAACACAATTAATTAGATAGTGCATTATTGAAGCTATTTTATAATAATAACAATAATTATAAATTTAATAATTTAACCATTATAATCATTTTAGTTAAAAATCAATTAAACTGTTAACTTGGCACAGTCTAAAATCTTGCTGATAAATTATAATTGAATTTCTTATTAATTATATTGATTATTGTTTACAGTTGAAATGGTTAGTTCTGGTTT
>CAYNSJ010000086.1:0-9423 GCA_964399835.1 uncultured Methanobacteriaceae archaeon
AAAAAATAAACAAACTACAAACTATCTAAAAAAAATATTTAATTCACATCCCCATATTTTATTTTGTATATTTTTTTTTAAATTATTATAAAATTCTATTTTTAAATTATTATAAAATTCTATTTTTAAAATTAGTTATTAAAAAAAGGTTGGGGGAGAAATTAAGTATTAAACACTTAGATTTTTTTCATTTCTTTAGCTATTTTAACACCTAAATCAAAGCATTCTCCAAGTTCTTCATCAGTAGGTACATAATTGTATTCTATTGTATCAATAACATTGAATCCTGCATTTTCCATTTTTTCAGCTAACCATTTAGGTCCGCTTCCACTCCATCCGTATGAACCAAATGTAGCAGCTACTCTTTTAATACCTGTTCTTGCGAATTCTAATTCATCAAGGTATAACATGATATCTCCAATACTTGGGAATGTTTTATTGAACATTGTAGGTACTCCAAGTAATACTGCTTTACTTTCAAGTACATCTTTTATGGATTCACTTCTTTCATCTTCTTTAAGGAAGTGCATTTTAACTTCTACACCTTCAGAAATTAATCCTTCTGCAATTGCCCAAGCCATTGATTGAGTTGAGAAGTGCATTGTATCATATATAAGTGTTGCTTGATCGTGGTCACATACTCCTGTTGCCCAATTAGTATATGCTGTTATAATTTTCATTGGGTCAGTCCATATTTGTCCATGTGCTGGAGCAATCATTTTTATTTGTTCAAGTAAACCTAATTCTACTACTTCATTAAGTTTCATAGTAAGTAAAGGTGTAAGTGGTGTAAGTAAGTTTGCATAGAATTTTTGTGCTGCTTCCATTAATTGAGCTTCTGGAATATCAGTATCTAATCTTCCTACATTACATATGTGTTGTCCAAATGCATCGTTTGAGAAGAGTACTCCATCTTCAACTAAGAATGTGAACATACTGTCTGGCCAATGTAACATTTTTGCATCTAAGAATTGGAATGTTTTGTCACCTATACTTAATGAGTCACCTGTTCCAACAGTTTCAAATTTTGCATCTTTAAGTGGTGGGTAATGTTTTATTAATCCTGGTTTTGCAATTGCTGAACAGTAGATTGTTGCATCTGGGAATTGTTCAACTAATTCTGTTAGTGCTCCACTGTGATCTTTTTCGACGTGGTTTTGTATGATGTAATCAATTTTCATTTCACGTCCTTTTTTATCAAATGCATCTTTAATTTTTCCCCAAAATGTTGCGGAGTATCCTGGATATACATTATCTATAAGTACTGTTTTTTCTTCGCCGAAAACTAAATATGAATTATAGGTTGTACCATTTAGGGTGTATCCGTGGTATTCTCTTCTATCCCAATCTGTTACTCCAACCCAATAAATATCTTCTGTTATTTTTCTAGATGTTGCTTTCATCATTTTTACATAATCTCCTTGTCTTATCTGTTTTTTATTTATTTTAATTATTTATTTACAATATTATTTTCTTTTTAATAATTTATATTTTTTACATATTTATTTTTTTTATTATTAAATAAAATTATTTTTAAAAGAAGATTTTTGTTATTAATAGGTTATATTATTATTATTAAAAAAAAGAAAAGTGTTAAAGTTATTTTTTTAACTTTAAATTAAATATTATTTATGTTCTCCAGAGACCGTGTTTTGTACAGAATTCTCTTACTACAATTTCGTCTGCTTCTGGTATTTCAAATGTTGCTTCTGGTTTGTCTCCAGGGTTTAAGTATTGTTTATGTGATTGACCATCTGCTAATATTTCGATCATTGCAATGTAATGGTCTTCATCCATAGGATGTTCTACTTCTCCAACTTTAACGTTGTATGCATTGTCAATTCTTGTTACAACTGGTTTATGTTTTGGTTCTCCTTCACCTGTTGTTTTTTCTTCAAATACATCTAAGTTTGAGTCACAACATTTTTCTTCTGCTGGGTCTTGACATATAACTTCTACAATGTTTCCGCATGTTTTACATTTTAATATTGTTGTTGGTTTTGACATTTTTTATTTACTCCTGATAATTTTGAAAATAAATTAAATTGTTAAAGTAAGGTACTAAAATAAAATAGGGAGGTTAAGGTAATTATATTTTTATTTATTATTTATATTTAGAATTCATCTACAGATACTTCAAAGTAACTTGCAGGGTGTCCACATATTGGGCAAGTTTCAGGTGGTTTTTCTCCTTTGAAGATAAATCCACATTTTCTGCATACCCATGTAACTTCTTCGTCTCTGTTGAAGAATTTACCAGTTTCAACTAATTCTAAAATTTGGTTGTATCTTGCTTCGTGGTGTGCTTCAACTGCTCCAATGTTTCTTAATCTTGTTGCTACTTCTGGAAGTCCTTCTTCATCTGCAGTGTCTGCAAATTCTGGGTACATTGTATTTGTTTCAAAGTTTTCTCCAGCTGCTGCTGCTTTTAAGTTTTCTGCTGTGTCACCAAGTACTAATGGAGCACCAGTATCAATTGTTATTTCATCTTCTTCTTTTAATTCTTGAATCATACCAAATAATACTTTTGCGTGTTGGAATTCGTTTTCTGCTGTTAATAAAAATATTTCAGCTATTTTTTCGAATCCTTCTTTTTTAGCAATTTTAGAATACATTGTGTATCTGTTTCTTGCTTGACTTTCTCCTACAAATGCTTTTGTTAAATTTTCTAAAGTTTTTACCATATATTTCACCTTTTAATTTAATAATTTTATATTTTTTTATTTTTTTATTTAATCTATTTAGTTAATATTATTTAGTTAATGTTGTTATAAATATTTTTCTTATAAATTTGATTAATTAATTTATAAATTAATAACTTGTATTTTTGTTAAAAACTATCTAAATAGTATTCTAAAAAAAGATAAATTAATTGAGGGGGTTAAATTATAGTTTTAAAATATCCAGAAAATTACAATTATTAAAGCAATGATAAATATCAATGGTGCTAATAATTTACTTACTGATACAATAGAACTTATAGTTGTAACTAATTCTGTTGAATGATTTGGACCTAATGTATTTAAATTAACTCTTGCAGTTCCAGAAGCTACACTAACTTCTTCTATGTCCTTTAATGCTAATGGTACTAAGTTAACTACATGTTTAATTATTTCTTCTGGAACAATTGAACCTACAGTATGTCCTCCTCCTGAGATTGAATTAACCATATGAGTATCAGTTGTCATAACTTCAGCCATATCTATTTCAGGATACTTTTCTTGTACTGCATTTATGAGTTTTTCTCTGAATCCTTGAGCCATATTGTTTCCATCAAATACAATATATAACATTTTCTGAGTATCAACTTCAGTGATCATTATTTTAACACCACTTTGACCAATACCCTCTTCTTTACCAAGAGATTCCATAGGATCATATGCACAACCCATTTTTATTGGATACTGTTCTGGTTTTTTAAGTTTTGCTATAGCATCATGGATTTCAAATACTCTATGATGACCAGCCATTAATCTTCCCACATTACCATCTAGACAATTATGACAATCTACAACTGCTACATGTTTTGCACCTGTAGCATTTCTTGCTGCAAACATCATGGATAATCCTACGCCATATTCAATATCATCTGCAGGTATTGGTGCAAATGTACTTAATAGAATCATTCCATCATCGAAGTGTTGAGCTCCTATTTTTGCATTTTCAGATTGTACTCTTTCAAACTTACTAGCTTTACGGGTATATTTTAATTTTGGTAATAAATTATTTATTGAATCTGTGATTTTTTGTATTTCTTTTTGTGCTACTGGATTAAAATCATGGGTTGCTGCTCCATGGGCTACTATTGAAAAGTCATTTAATTGTTGAGCTAAGACTGTTGGCATGTTTCCTCCACCAATAGAACCTACTGGTCCTGGATGGATACATGGTGAAATATAATTAGCTTTGATACCTTCTTTATTTCTAAAACTTACTACACCTACAGTAGTATCAATTGGTTCTCCCATTGTTGCAAAAGATTGTTCCATTGCATGAGAACCCTCAGTTTGGTGTCCTATAAATAAACTTAATAATTCTAGTCCACCTACTCCAAGATTTTGTCTTATCGGTGATTCTACTATTGATACAAAAGAATATACTGCTATTGCTAAAACTATAGCTCCTATTATAGCTTTTAAGTATAATGTTATTATTCCATATTCTCCAAGTCCTATTGAAAATTTTGTTAATGATACAATAAGAACAAACATACTTAAGATTAGTATTGGTTGAATTGTAGCAATTAATGCTGCTTGTAAGAACTTGATATTTGATGTTGACCAAATTACTAATACTCCTACAGCAAATCCAACTACAATTCCAAGTAATAAACTATTAATGGTAATATTTGTACCTACAACTGTTGATATTAATACACCAGCTAAATAAATTATACAGGTAAAAACCATACTAAAAAATGCTAGAAATAGTGATTGTTTTAATTTCACATGTCTTCCATGCAATTGATTAACCAATGGCTGTGTTAATGCTCCAGCTGCTATTGTTGTAAGACCAAATAAAAAGAATGTTGTTGCTCCTCCACTGAGAAAATTATAAACAATGGAATCTTCTACTATTAATGGTTGAAAACAAGCTGCTACTGCTCCAGTTAAAAAACTAACAACGAATGCTAGAAACACGGATGTTTTACTTGTTGGAAGAGTTAATATATACTTTGATAAACTAGCTACTTTACCTGATGATCCCAATTATTTTCACCTCTAATATTATTATATAATAATATATCTTTTTTTCTTATATATTATTTTATATATAAAATTAAAACTTTACTACTTATTTTCGAAATACTAATAAAGTAAAAAAAATATAATTATAATAAACTAACATCGTAATTAAATGTTTTATTAATAAAAAAAAATTAATATGGGGATAATAGGTTGGAATATGAATTAGAAACACCTTTAACAGATGAAGATATAAAGAAATTAAATGTAGAAGATACAGTATACATTACAGGAAAGATATATACTGCACGTGATAGTGCTCATAAACGTATTGTGGAATCTGGTGCACCAGTAGATTTTAAAGGTGCAATTCTATTTCATGCTGGACCTATAATAAAACAAAATGAAGATGAAAGCTATGATATTGTGGCTGTGGGTCCAACAACAAGTATGCGTATGAATCCATATGAATCTGATGTATTGGATACTAATGATGTAAAAGCAATCATTGGAAAAGGTGGTATGGATGATAATACTTTAAATGCTTTAAAACGTGATAATGCTGTATTTTTAACAGCTGTTGGTGGATGTGCAGCATTATATGTAAGTAGTATTAATAAAGTTGATGATGTACATTGGTTAGATCTTGGAATTCCAGAAGCTATATGGGAATTAAATGTTAAACGTTTTGGTCCATTAATTGTTTCAATGGATTCTAATGGTAATAATCTTTATAAACGTAACAAAAAAGAGTAATTATTTGGAGATAATAAATTGCAAAATAAATTTATAGTACCTTTGTTGTTATTAGCATCTATTATTCTTGTAGTGGGCTTTTTTTTAATAACTCCTACTTTTGTTACAACAAATGGTGATTTAAAAACATTTCAGGATAATGAAGTTTCATTCACATATCCATCTAATTGGACAGCATATGATTATGAAAATCCAATGAAAATACCATTTTTAAGTAGTACACCTGATGAATTAGAAATTGATCCACAAAATACTGATGCATATAACCAGTACAATAATAATACAACACTTATAAATAGTAATGGTACAGCAACTAATGCTTCTGATGTACTTATTATAAAAACACAGATATCAAAAGTTAAATCATTACCTACAGGTATATCATTAGCTAATGCTTATCAATCAGATAGTTTATATAAGTTAATGAGTTCAACTTCTTCATATGGTATGATATCTAATAGAAGTATTACTGTTAATGGTCATCAAGGTTATCAATTTGTTTATAAAGTAAGTAGTTCAACATATCAAGATACATGGATAGAATACAACGGACATTACTACAGAATATTAAGTCAATCACCAACAACAGTATATGATCATGTGGAAAAAGATTTTAATAATACAGTAAACAGTTTTAAACTTAAATAAACTTTTAAACTCCCTTTATTTTTTTTAAATATTGTATAGATTTTAAGATTCATTTTAATAATACAATAATTAATATACTACAATTTTTCTATAAAAATAAAACTATTATTGGAGGATAATAGAATCACTGAAACAGAAATAGAACAAATAAATGACCATAAATGGGCAATTCTTTTTACAATATCGCTTGGAGTAATGGTAATATCATTAAATATGAGTATTGCAAATGTAGCACTACCAACAATAAGCTCTTATTTTAACATTGACATGAATATAAGTGAATGGATTATAACATCATATTTAATATCTTATATAGGTCTTGTAACATTATTTACAAAAATTGGTAATTATAAAGGTCATGAAAATATATTTAAAATAGGAATGATACTCTTTTTATTTTCATCGATATCATGTAGTGTAGCACCAACTATAGAATTATTGATTGTGTCTAGATTAATACAGGGAGTAGCAGCATCTATGATTTTAGCTGGACCTATGGTAATAATTGAAAAAACATTTCCAACAAATATATTAGGAAAAGCTATGGGTATTTATAGTATGATGGTAGCTATTGGTTTAGGATTAGGTCCTACAATAGGAGGATTACTTGAAGCATTATCTGGTTGGAGAGCAATATTTTTAGTAAATATACCAGTATCTATAATTGTAATAATATTATGTCAAAAATATTTAAAAAGCTCTAAAAATGACACAATAAAATGGGATAAACATGGAGCAACAACACAGTTTTTATCAGTATTTTTAATAATATACACATTGAACTTAGTTGAATCATTTAAATATTCACAGGCAATAATGTTTCTTATATTAACAATAATCTTTGTGGTATTATCTTATGTTGTTGAGAAAAAGACAGAAAGTCCATTGTTGAATATTAATTTATTTAAGAATTTCACATTTATAACATTTAATACAGGGTTACATATTATTTATATCTGTGAATATATGATGCTATATGCATTACCTTATTACACAGAAAAAATATTAAATTTATCCTCATCAACTACAGGGTTAATGTTATCAACAGCACCATTGATTATGATAATCTTTTCACCTTTAGGAGGAACAATGGCTGATAAGAAAGGATCAGTAATGCCAATATTATTAGGTGCTATTATTTGTATAATATCATTTTTATTGATGATGACATTAAATCAAACTAGTACAATACTTGAAATATGTATCTATTATTCAATACTTGGTATAGGAATATCATTTACACAAGCACCGTTAAATAAAACTATAATGTCCTTGGTAACAATTAACAATAAAACATCTGCTTCATCTATATTAACCTTATTCAGATCAATGGGAATATCACTTGCAGCATGTTATGCAAGTATAATATTAACATTATCAATACCAGCTGAGTCATTAAAAAGTACCGTAATTAGAGGTCTTGCAGTAAATCAATTTATGAATGGGATGAATAATATATTTATATTTGGTATAATCTGCCTATTAATATTTATATCCATGATTACATATGTAAAAATCAAGAGTTTAAGGTATAATAAAACAATACAACAACTAGCTAGAAAAGAAGTTTGAATTTTTTAGTTTACAATTATAATAAATATTATAATATGTATTTTAATTTTTTTCTATTTTTAATAATTTATTTTTTTAATATAACTCCATATAATTTAATAAATGTTAAATGAAGCTCATTTTTCATAAAAAACTTTTTATTTTTATATCTATTTAAATAGACAATATAAATATTATTTAATACAGATCTATAAATTAATTAAAGATGGTAATATAATAAAAAAAATATAGTGTTAATATATAATAATATTAAAAAAGTTTATTAAAAAATTTTTTTAATAATGTTTTCTTTAAAACATTGATTTATTCAAAAAAGACTTAAAAAATAAATATTTGAATATTAATAAACTTAAAAATTACAGTTTATAACTTAAAACCATAAAAAGGAAGTACTAGCAATGGAACTAGTTATATTTGATGAAAATAAAAATAAAATAGAAGAATTTGATTTATCAAAAGATTATGATTTTTCTTATGTACATAAAATAAAAGATATACCAACTCTTGATGAAGGGATTAAAACTTTTCTAAATAATTTAGATTATGGTGTCTTTGTTTATTCGTATATAGAAGATAAAGATGATTTTGCTATTTGTTTTTTAAATAACAAAGCCTATGCTGAACATTCTCCTAATTTAAATAGAAATAGAAATGATTTTTTATATAACTTAGTTTCTTCTTTTGATAAAAAAGGCATATTTTTAAAATATATGAAAGAGGTTTACAATACAAATCAAATTCAAAAAGTAACATTCAAATGTTATAATAATAATATTTTTGTTAAAGAAGTTAATGTTAAAATCATGAAAGTTAATGATTATATTTGTATTTTAGGAGATGATGTAACTGATTTTGTGTTCTTAACTAAAGAAGAAGAAAATTTCTTTGAAAATGATATTATGGGAGTAACAGTTATTCAAGATAAACGTTTTGTTAAATGTAACAAAAAATATCTTGAATTAATGGGTTATGAAAGTCTTAATCAAGTTATAGGTAAAGAAATTGGTTATAGTGGACTTGTTGGTGATTCTTTTGATTTTTTAGATAGTAATATTGATAAAATCATAGAAGAACATCTTGTATCTTACTCAATTCCTTATAAAACTGAAATTAAAAATACACTTTATTATTTTAACTTAAACTGTAATTATTTAATATATAAAGGTAAACCAGCAGTTATGATTATTTTTACAGATGTGACAGAACAAGAATTAAGTAAAAAAGAAATAGAAGAGAAAACGAATGAAGCTCAAGGTTTACAGGATAATTTAAAAGAAATCCAAAGAATAGGCAAAATTAGTATGAGTTATACAGATAGTGAAGGTAATATTGACTGGTCAAAATCTTCATTTAATGTATTTAACATTGATTCTAAAAAATATAAAAATTATCATGGTAATTTATTAGATATTGTAATAGATGATGATCTACATTATTGGGAAGAAGCATATGCAAAATGTTCATTATCACATCCTGAAGAAATTTGTCTACTTAGAATAAAAAATGATAATGATAAACTAATGTATATAAGATCTTATATTATTTGTAATTTTGATGAAAATGGTAATGAATTAGGACATTTTACTTTTTATCAAGATGTAACAGAAGAAATAAAATACCAAAAACAGTTAGAAACAGCATTAAATGACAAAGAAATATTATTAAGTGAAGTTCATCATAGAGTAAAAAATAACTTACAAATTATATTAAGTTTAATTAATTTAAATAAAAATTATCAAACAGACCCTGAAATTATCTTAAA
>CAYNSJ010000087.1:0-9188 GCA_964399835.1 uncultured Methanobacteriaceae archaeon
ATATTAAAAGAAGATATAAAAAAAATTCTTAATAAATAACAAAATAGTATATTAATATTAAAAAGATAATACTTGATAATATGAAAGATAATAAAAAAATTGATAAAGGAACATACTGTCTTATTATAAAAATGGATAAAGATAGTACTATTAAAATTGGTGCTAAAGGAGACATGTATTTTGAAGAAGGATATTATATTTATGTTGGATCTGCTTTAGGTACTCTTTCAAAAAGGATAGAACGTCATTTATCAAATGATAAAAAGAAACATTGGCATGCTGATTACTTATTATTAAATAAAAATTCAAAAATAGAACAAGTGATATATACATACAATACATTAAAAATAGAATGTGACATATCACATAGTATAAATGAAGATACTACAAAATATATCGAAAAATTTGGATGTTCTGATTGTAAATGCATGTCCCATTTATATTATTTTAATACTTTCCAAGAAGCTGAAAATTCAGCAATCAAAGCTTATGAAAAAATAAATTATAAACCATATAAATGGATCAAAAAATAATTAATGAGATATATTATTATTCATCTTCACAAATTAAGTATAAGAATGGAAAAATTCTTCAAATTCATCTGAATCCATTGGTGAAGGTGTAGTATAATCATTATTTTTCATTATTTCATCAATTAATTTTCTATATTCATCTGCTTGTTCAGAATCATTAAATGTTTCAATAACTGTAGAAGCTTGATATTCACTTTTTTGTACTAAATCACTACGTGGTATAACTCCTATTACTTTACTTGATATACGTGAAGCAAAATCTGTTACTATATCAACTTCTTGATTTACATTACGACAGTTACATATTACTCCACCTAATTTTCCATGAAGTTTTTTTATACCTTTAGATATATTATTAGCAGCATATAATGCCATATATTCACCACTAGTTACAATATAAACTTCGTCAGCATAATCTTCTCTTAAGGGAACACTAAATCCACCACATACAACATCACCTAATACATCATAAATAACTAAATCAGGATCAGAATCAAATGCTCCTAACTTATCAAGTAACTTCATTGCAACAATTACTCCTCTTCCAGCACAACCGACACCAGGTTCAGGACCTCCTGATTCTACACATAACGTATCATTATAACCTTTGTATAAGATATCATCTAATTTAGGACTTTTATTTTTTCTCATTGTATCTAGTATTGTAGGTATACGTTTTCCAACCAAAGTACGTGTTGTATCTGCTTTTGGATCACATCCAATAACAAATGATGAACTTTTATATGCAGCTGCCATATTGGATACAACTGTTGATTTTCCAATTCCACCTTTACCATAAATTGCTATTTTCTTTACTACCATTAATAATCTCCTATATGTTTAATAATATATATTTTAAGCCCACTAAAGAATAACTAATAAAATATTTTATAATTTATTCAGAAGTACGAGGTATTTTTTTATATACATGATCGCCTTCACGTGTTATTCCCTCAATTTTTACGCCTACTGATTCATTTGATGCATGATTTACATCTTTACCATCAATCTGAATCGATTTAATTGTTTCATCAATACTACCAGTTTTATTTCCTTGAATTATTATTTTATCTCCAACAAATAAATCTGACCATAATTTTATCTCAGCTACATTTATTTTTTTATAAAAATTTGTTACTTGTCCAATATCTTCTTTTTTATATGTTGCTTTATTATCATAACTTGTTTTTTTAGGTACTCTGTAATAAAATCCTGTATCAAATCCTCTATTAAATACTGATTTTAATTTTTCTATCCATAAAGGCATTAAATCATTTGATTTATCATTCCAATTACCTTGATTATATAATTTTATTGCTTCATTATAAACAGAAGTTACTGTTGCTACATAATCAGCAGGTCTTGCTCTTCCTTCTATTTTAAATGCATCAATTTTTGCATCAATTAAATTAGGAATATTTTCAATCATACATAAATCTCTTGGACTTAATAATCTTGATTTTTCAATTGAATTATCTTCGGGTTGAGTTAGTATTAATTTTTTATTATCAGTTCCATTAATAGTCCATTCTTGTCTACATGGTTGTAAACATTCTCCACAATTTGCATTTCTATCATAGAAATATGAACTTAAGAAACATCTTCCAGATATTGCTACGCACATTGCTCCATGTATAAAAGTTTCAATTTCTATTGGAGAATTCTTTTTTATTTGTTTTATTTGTTCTAATGATAATTCCCTTGATAGAACTGCTCTTGTTACTCCTTGTTCTTTTAATAGTTTTAAAGCTTCTGAATTTGATGTATTTGTTTGTATACTCATATGAATTGGTATTGATCCTGTTTTTGCTATGTTTAATGCACCAAGATCAGATAAGATTAATGCATCAACATTATATTCTTCGAGTTTTATTATTTGATCTTTAAATCTATTTAATTTATCTTCAGTTAAAATAGTATTTGTACATACATATAATTTTTTATTATCATCATGACACTGTTTTGTAATTTCTTTTATGTCTTCAAGTTCTATATTTGCTACATTTGCTCTCATATTATAGTCTGTTATACCTACATATATTGAGTCTGCATTATTATTAATTGCTGCAGTTACTGCTTTTTTATCTCTTGCTGGTGCTAATAATTCTACCATAATAATCAGGAATTATATTTTTATCTATAAAAATAGTTTATTTATTTAAAGAAAGATATTTAAAGGGAGGTTAAATATTTATTTATTTCATATTTTTTAATTCAGATGGTATTGGTGTTGGATATTCTTCTGTTAAACATCCAGTACATAAATCTTCTTTAGGCGTTCCAATTGCTTCAATTAGTTTTTCTAAAGATAAGTATCCTAGAGAATCTACACCTATTTCATCTCTTATTTCTTCACATGTTTTTCCAACAGCAATTAATTCTTCTTTTGTTGCCATTGCAATTCCATAATAACATGGTGCAATTATCTCAGGACATCCTATTAAAAGATGTACTTCTTTTACACCAGCTTTTCTAAGCATTTTTATTATAGTAGTAGAAGTTGTTCCTCTAACAATACTATCATCAATTAAAATTATTCTTTTGTCTTTTAATTCTGATTCTACAGTATTCATCTTTAACTTAACTGCTAAATCCCTATCTTTTTGTGTAGGCATTATGAATGTTCTTCCAACATATCTATTTTTTATTAAACCTTCACCATAAGGTATCCCAGTAGCTCGTGAATAAGCTATAGTTGCAGGTATTGAAGAATCCGGCACAGGCATTACTACATCAGCATCAACAGGGAATTCTTCTGCTAATTTTTTACCTACATTAAGTCTTATTTTATATACACTCTTATCATTTATTATACTATCCGGTCTAGCAAAGTACAGATATTCAAACATACAATTAGCAGAGTGTTTTTCTTTTCTTAATGAATAACTAAATGTTCCTTCTTCATTTATTACTAAAATTTCTCCAGCTTTTAAAGATCTTTCATACTCAAGATCTAAAGAATCAAAAGCAACACTTTCTGATGCTACCATCACAAATTCATCATTACGTCCTAATGTTAAAGGTTTCATTCCTAATGGGTCTCTAATAGCTATAAGTGAATTATTTACTAATAATACTAATGAATAAGAACCAATAATTTTTTCTGAAGCATTTTGTATTGATTTAATAATATCGTTAGTTTTACGATACTCATTTATAATTAAATGACAAATCACTTCTGAATCTGTTGTTGATTTAAATACATAACCCTCTTTTTTAAGTTTTTCTCTTAAAAAATCAGAATTTACCAAATCTCCATTATGTGCCATGGCTATAGTTATATCATCATGTTCTTCAACAAAAGGTTGTGAATTTTCGACTAATGATTTTCCAGTTGTAGAATATCTTACATGTCCTATTCCTAATTCTCCTTTTAAAGAATCTAATAATTCATCATTAAATACATCTGCAACTAAACCCATATCAGTATATGTGTTTAATTTTCCATTATCTGAAACACTAATTCCTGCAGATTCTTGTCCACGGTGTTGAAGTGTATATAAACCAGAATATACCCATGTTGATACATCTTCTAATTTATTATGAGCATATACTCCTACTATTCCACATTTATCTTGCAAATCACGTTGCACTTTTATGTTCTCCCAAAAAATATTTACTTTATAAAAAAAAATGATATTATTTTAAAATTAATACTTTATTATATATTATTAAATTACTTTTTTTCAATACTTATATTTTAGTATTATCCTTATACGTGAAAAAAATAAAAATTATTTTAAACCAAAAAAATGATATATTTATGTATAATAATGCTTTATATTATTAAATTATAAACTAATTAATTTAAAAAAGATAGGAACATAGGTTAAATAATGAAAGTTAAATATGAATGTGCATCATGTATGCAAAGACAAGCACGTGAGGCAATTGAATACTCTACAAGTGACGATGAAAAACGAATGAATGTTACTATGAAAGTAGTAAAGTTATTATATGAAAATTACAAACCAAATACGCGTTCAAATAAATTAGGTACTGATATGCATAGAATGATAAAAAGAGAAACTAATTGTAATGATCCTTATAAAATATTAAGAGAAAAAGGTAATGCTATTGCAGAAAAATTAGTTCCTAATATTGCAGAAAAACTTGAGAAAGATCCAACATTAGAAAATTATGTGAAATCAGCTGTTGCAGGTAATATAATAGATTTTGGAGCATTAGAACAAACAGCAGATATTGAACAAATGATAAATGATAGAATTAAAGAAGAACCTGCAATCAATGATATAAATAAATTGGATGAAGCTCTAAGGAATGCTAAAAATGTATTGTATTTAACTGATAATGGTGGAGAAATAATATTTGATAAACTTTTAATTAAGAAAATCAAAGAAGATTATGATGTAAATATTATTATTGCCCTTAAAGAAAAACCTATATTAAATGATGCATTAGTAAAAGATGGTGAAGATATTAATTTAGATAAATATGCAACATTAATTAGTACTGGTGCAGATTCAGTAGGTGTAGTAGAAGAGTATGTATCTCAACAATTAATTGAATTAATGGATTCATCTGATATTATAATAAGTAAAGGTATGGGTAATTATGAAGGATTAACTGAAATGAAAAATATAAAAACAACCATATTTTACTTATTAAACACTAAATGTCAAGTAATATCTGATGAAATTGGAGTACCTTTAGGTAGTAGTGTTATAATTAAAGTATAATAAATTAATGGATATAACCATCTTTATATCCTACATTAATTTTTATTTTCGATCCTTTTTCTGTTTGTATAACTTTAGAAAATAAAGGAACTGTCCCTGTATCTAGTAATTGATGTATAAATAAATCAATAACACGTGATACATTTAATTTTCTTTTCATTTTATCTTTAGGACAGGTTAATTTACAAGCTAACTCATCTTTATTATCTATGTATAACTCAACTTTACTATCTTCAGTTATAATAGATAAATCTTCTGAAAATAAATAAATATTCGCATTTATAACTAAAGGTAATTCCTGTGGAATCTGAACTGAATCATGTTTTTCAAATTCATCTAAAATATCCTGTTTGTCTAAACCCTTCGATAAATTAAAAGCAATATACCATGCTTTAGAAATTATATAATCTATCTTTTGATTAGATGGTACCATATTCATAGTTTCACAAGTTTGTATCTGATCAAATAAATCAGACTTTGAAGCACCTGAATCTATAGAAGATAATATTAATTGAACCTGTTCTGAACAATAATTATTAGAAAATAATACATCATATACTTCCTCAATATTTCTAAACGGTTTATCATTAATTAGAATATTTGTAGACTTTAAAGTTAAATTTGCTGTATTTAATAATTGACCCCGTGATATAGTATTAATCTTATTTAGAAGTTTAGTATATGATAAATCAATATTGTCTAATTCTTCTTCTAATAAGTCTACAGAAAAATCAGGCATTAATTTCTTAATATTTTCTGGTATAACCATATCATTCATAATTATTTGATCTTTTATATAATCACTAGATAATTTTTCATTATTAAATTTAGTTTCAGGCATTATATGAATATTAAATTTTCTATATAAAGATCTACTTAAAAATTCATTAGCCATGTACATGTTAATTAAATTATAATTTGGAATAGATAAAGGGATAGATGAAAAAGCATCTTTTTTAACATAATCCATAGCTTGTGGTATAACTTCACCTGCAGGAATTCCAGTAGAAGTTACAAAATCAGTAATACCTTTAGAAAGCATTAAAGAATTTAGTACTATTAAAGAATAAGATTTTTTTAATTTATTATTCAAATCTTTAATAGGAACTACTTTTTCAGCTCCAGCATCTAATACCATTTTTTTTCTTGTCTCATAACTTAAAAAAAGGGGTTCATGATCTAAAGAGTAATCTTGATTTAGAAAAACTACTACTTCACCATTAGTCGTTGCTTCAGCTATTTCAAGTCCTTTTTCTATTAATTTTTTATGTCCATTATGTAATGGATCAAAATCTCCACAAATCCCTATAATACAAATACACCTCTTAAATTATGAATTTCCATTTTGTATAAATTAATATAAAAAAAATTATATTAAATTTTAAAAAGTAGGTTATAAAAACTACTATTTATTTTCCTAAATAATTTTTTTATACGTTTAATCATATTTTCTATTTAAATGACCAAATAGTATATCTAACAAATATTTTTATTGTTCCTCCTATTTAAGTACGTGTTTATTTTTACCACTTTATTCAATTTCAATTATTAATTTAATATAAACATTTATTAGTATTTTAATATGATAAATTATAATAGTGAATGATGTTGTTTAATAACACAATCAACGAAAAATATTAGGGGAGTAATGAATTGAATTTTGGTATTGAAATTGTTCCAAATGAACCAGTAAAGAACATAATTGATTTAATAAAACTTGCAGAAGATATTGGATTTGAATATCTATGGATTACTGATCATTATAATAATAAAAATGTATATGAAATATTAACATTAGCTTCATATGAAACTAGCACAATAAAAATAGGATCCGGTGTATCCAATCCATATATTCGTAATCCAGCACTTATAGCATCAGCAACAACAACATTAGATGAAATATCTGAAGGACGTGCTATTGTTGGTGTTGGACCTGGAGATAAAGCTACTATGAATTCTTTAAACATTAAATGGAACAAACCAGTTGCAACTGTAAGAAATGCAATTGAAGAAATTAGAACATTAATTCATGGTGATAAAACTAAATCAGGAGCATATCTTGATGGAACAAAAAAAGTTCAAGAAAAAATACCAATTTATATGGGTGCACAAGGACCCAAAATGCTTGAAACATCAGGTGAAATAGCTGATGGAGCATTAATAAATGCATCCAATCCAAAAGATTTTGAAAATGCATTACCCTTAATAAAGAAAGGACTTGAACATTCAAATAGATCTTTAAAAGACTTTGATATTGCTGCATATACTTGTTGTTCTGTAGATACTGATTTAAATACAGCTTATAATCAAACAAGAATAGTTGTAGCATTTATTATTGCTGGAGCTCCAGATATTATACTAAAACGATACAACATACCAAAAGAGGATGTTGAAATAATTAAAAAATGTTTATCTAGACAAGACTTTAAGGGTGCTTCAAGTAATGTAACTGAAGATATGATAAATGCATTTAGTGTATGTGGAACACCAAACCAAATACAAAATAAAATAACAGAGCTAGAAGATAAAGGAGTAACTCAATTTGTTGCTGGTTCTCCTATAGGAAAAGATAAATTTAAATCATTAAAATTATTAGAAGATGTAATAAACTCTTTTTAGAGTGTATATTAAAAAAAAGGATGAAATAAATGAAAGTACAAGAAGTTAATAAAGAAATACGAGAAAACTCAATTGATTATATAAAATCAAAAAGAGAACGAAAAAAAGAAAAAAAACCATTACAATATTATGCAGCAAGTTGGGCTGGTGAAGATAGACTGTATGATTCAATTGGTTATACCATATTTATTGTATTACCAACATCTGGATGTGAATGGGCTACAAAAAGTGGTGGCTGTACAATGTGTAGTTATATAGCTGATTCACCATTAATAGATGTTTCATCTGAAAATCTAATGGAAATTTTCCAAAATGAATGGGATAAACAATTAAGTAAAACAGATATTAACAGTCATGAAAATGTAGCTATAAAAATATTTGTATCTGGAAGTTTCTTAAATCCTAACGAAGTACCTAAAAAAGCTTGGGAATACATCTTTGATACACTTAATAAATATGATAACATAAAAGAAGTAATAGTTGAATCAAAACCAGAATATATAACATCTGAACGATTATTAGATATGGCATCACATATACCAGAAAAAATATTTGAATTAGGTATAGGATTAGAAACATTAAATGAAGATACTAGGCTTAATAAAATAAACAAAGGTATAACAAATAAAATGTTTGAAGATAGTGTTAATACTATTAATAGTATTAAAAAGTATGATATTAGAGCAAAAGCATACTTATTAGTTAAACCAATACTTATTTCAGAAAAAGATGCAATAAAAGAATCTGTTGATTCAGCAAAATATGCTAAAAATGTAGGAGTAAAACGTATAGCATACTGTCCAGCAACAGTACATGGTGGAACATTAATGGAATATTTATGGAATAGAGGATCTTATCAACCACCATGGATTTGGAGTACTATTGAAATAATAAAACAAGTAAGAAAAAATGTAGATATTCCTATGATTATGGATACAGCAGGATTTGGTACAAGACGTGGTCCATTTAACTGCAAAAAATGTAATGCAAAACTAAAAAGTCTCATAATACAATCTAACTTAGAACAAACAATATCTCCTGAATTAGAAAACTTTGACTGTGATTGTAAAAATAAATGGGAAGCTGACCTTGAGTTTGGTAATTTACTTCATACTACTACAAATCCCAAAGATTTCTAAAAAATAGATAATAATTTCAATATTTAATTATTTTTTTCTAATTATTACTTTTTTTAAATTTTTCTACTTATTACTTTTATAATATATACTATATTCTCATACTAATTTAGTGTTTTTTTAATAAAAATAATTATATTCATACATGTCGAATAAGTCAGGAGAATTACTTCTCCTTTCTCTTCTCAGAACCGAACGTG
>CAYNSJ010000088.1:0-9154 GCA_964399835.1 uncultured Methanobacteriaceae archaeon
TATACTTGGTTCATCAAGAATATATAATACTCCCACTAATCTACTTCCAATTTGTGTAGCTAATCTGATACGTTGTGCTTCTCCACCAGATAGTGTACCAGAAGATCTAGACAATGTTAAATATCCTAAACCTACATTTTTAAGAAAGTTTAATCTTTCATTAATCTCTTTTAAGATCTCTGTTCCTATAAATAATTGTCTTTCTGTTAAATCTAAATTTTTAAAAAATTCTATTGAATCTAAAATAGCAAGATCAGTAAGTTCTGCTATATTTTTATCTCCTACAGTAACTGCAAGTATCTCTGGTTTTAGTCTATCTCCATTACATACAGGACATTTATGATCAGTCATATATCTATGTATAGCTTTTCTTCTGTAACTTGATTTAGTTTCAAGATATAATCTTCGCATATGATTAATTACACCTTCAAATGGTTTAGTTACAGTACGAATTTTTTCTCCTCTATTAAAATGGAAATTTATTTTTTCATTTCCACTACCATATAATATAACATCTCTATATTTCTTTGGTATTGTATGATATGGATCAGCTAAGCTGAATCCATAGAAATCTGCAATACTTGCAAGCATCTGATTATAATAGGTATCTGTATGTTTTGAGTTACTCCATGGTTTTATAGCACCTTCTTTTATACTAATTGTTTTATCAGGTACTACTAATTCAGGATCTATTTCTAGTTTACTTCCTAATCCATTACATTCAGGGCATGCTCCTTGTGGATTGTTGAATGAAAACATTCTAGGACTTATTTCTGTGAAGTTTATTCCACAATCAGGACAAGCAAATTCTTCACTGTAATTTTTATCTGTTTTTTCAGGATCTTGAAAAGCAATTGTAATTAATCCTTCACCTATGCGTAAACCAGTTTCAACAGATTCTACTAATCTTTTATGGAAATTTTCTGTATTTACTACTTTTAATCTGTCAATTACTATTTCTATTGTATGTTTAAAGTTTTTTTCAAGTTTTATATCCTCATCTAGTGATTTAATTTCACCATCTACTCTAACTCTTACAAATCCTTTTTTCTTGTATTCCTCTAGTAATTTCTTATGAATTCCTTTTCTATCTTTGATAACTGGAGCTAATAATTGTATTTTTTCTTGATCATTTTCTTGTATTATTTGATCAGCTATTTGTCCAGGAGTTTGTGGTGCTATTTCTTTTCCACATTTATAACAGTGTGCTATTCCTATTCTTGCATATAATAATCTAAGATAATCATATATTTCTGTAACAGTTCCTACTGTAGATCTTGGATTTACTCTTGTTGTTTTTTGATCTATTGATATGGCTGGAGATAATCCTTCTATGTAATCAACTTCGGGTTTTTTCATTTGTCCCAAGAATTGTCTTGCATATGCTGATAGTGATTCAACATATCTTCTTTGTCCTTCAGCATAGATTGTATCAAATGCTAAGGATGATTTTCCAGATCCACTAAGTCCTGTTATGACAATAAATTTGTCACGAGGAATTGTAATATCTAAGTTTTGAAGATTATGTTCACGTGCTCCTTTTATTATTATTTGTCTGTTTTGTATAGCGTTATTTCTTAGTTTGTCTACATTATCCATAGGTTATTCATCCTCTTCTAATTCAATTATTCTGTCTCTTATTTTTGCAGCTTTTTCAAAATCTAAGTTTTCTGCTGCTTGTTCCATTTCAAGTTTAAGATCTTCTATTATCATTTCTACTTCATCTTGTGTGAGGTTATCAAGTTCTTGTATATCTTTTGTAATGGATTCTTCTTTTTTATCTTTTATTTTACGTACTACTGTTCTTGGTTCTATATTATGATCTTTATTATATGCCATTTGTATTTTTCTACGTCTATTTGTTATATCTACTGCATTTTTTATTGAATCGGTCATATTGTTAGCATAAAGTAATACTTCTCCATCTACATTACGTGCTGCTCTTCCTATAGTTTGTATTAAGGATGTTTGGGATCTTAAGAATCCTTCTTTATCTGCATCTAGTATTGCTACAAGTGATACTTCGGGTAAGTCTAATCCTTCACGTAATAGGTTTACACCAATTAAACAGTCAAATACACCTCGTCTTAAATCATCTATAATTTCTGTACGTTCAAGTGTTGTGATTTCTGAGTGTAGATATCGTACTTTAAGATCCATTTTTGTATAGTAATCGGTTAGATCTTCTGCCATTTTCTTAGTTAATGCTGTGACTAGAACTCTTTGATTTTTCTCAGCTCTCTTTCTTATTTCTCCTAGTAAATCATCTACTTGTCCATCAACAGGTCTTACAATTGGTTTAGGATCAACAAGTCCTGTTGGTCTAATGATTTGTTCTACTATATTTTTGCTTCTTCCTAATTCAAACGAGCTTGGTGTTGCTGATACGTATAATACTTGGTTTTGTGCTTTCATAAATTCATCGAATCTTAAAGGTCTGTTTTCTCTTGCACTTGGAAGTCTGAATCCATAATCTACTAATGATTGTTTTCTTGCTTTATCTCCATTGTACATTCCTCTGATTTGAGGTACTGTTACATGTGATTCATCTATTATTGTTAAATAATCATCAGGGAAATATCTGAGTAATGAATAAGGAGTTTCTCCCCATTTTCTTCCGTTCATATGCATGGAATAGTTTTCTATTCCTGGACAATAACCCATTTCACGTAGCATTTCCATATCAAAATGTGTTCGTTGTTCTATACGTTGAGCTTCAACATATTTACCTAGTGCTTTGAATGTTTCTACTCTTTCTTTTAATTCTTTTTCAATTTTTGCTTCTGCAATTTTTTGTTTTTCTTGAGCAATAACGAAGTGTTTTGCAGGGAATATTACAACTTTTTGTAGATTTTCTATTACATCATTTTTTAATGAATCAATTTTTGTAATAGCATCTATTTCATCACCCCACATTTCAATTCGTATAGCACTTAATCCATTTATTGGAAATACTTCTATTACATCTCCACGTACACGGAATCTTCCTCGTATGAATTCAATGTCGTTTCTTTCAAATTGCATTTTTACAAGTGATTTGATAATTTCTTCACGTGTAATGACTTGACCTATTTCTAATGTTAATATAAATTCTCCATAATCCTGTGGTGAACCAATACCATATATACAGGATACACTAGAGACTACTATTACATCATCTCGTGTAAGTAATGATTGTGTTGCTGAGTGACGTAAACGGTCTATTTCATCATTAACTGCTGATTCTTTGTCTATAAATGTATCTGTTTGTGGTACATACGCTTCTGGTTGGTAATAATCATAATAACTTACAAAGTATTCAACAGCATTATTTGGGAAAAATTCTTTAAATTCTTCATAAAGTTGTGAAGCCAAAGTTTTATTATGTGATATTACTAGTGTAGGCTTTTGTATATTTTCTATTACATTAGCCATAGTGAATGTTTTTCCAGATCCAGTTACTCCTTCTAGTGTTTGTTCATTAATACCATTTTTAAAGCCATTAACAAGTGATTTAATAGCTTTAGGTTGATCACCTAATGGTTTATAATCAGAATATAATTCAAATCTTGACATATTATATACTATTTTGATACCTCATTGATAATATTATACTATAATAAAAGAAAATGTATTATTTATATTATGAAAAACTAGTTAATATATATAATTATTAGAAATAAAATCTGGAATAATAGTGAAATAATAATATACATTGATCAACAATTTACTTTGAAATACATGTGTCGACATCATAAATTACTATATTCTATTGAACAAATTTAAAAATATCGTTATATAAATGAAAATTAGAATAAAATTAAAACAATGTATAACTAAAATTAATTATATTTAAACATTGAATTTACTAATCTAGAAAACCCCGTGTATTTATAGGGTAGTGTTCAGTTATTAAGATAAAATACTGAACATTATAAATAATTAAAAAATGGGAGAATCAAATTAAAATGTCTATGAAAATTAAAAATCCAGAACAATTACCTCAAAAACCTGGAGTATACATCATGCACGATGAAAATGATGAGATAATATACGTAGGAAAAGCAAAAAAACTAAAAAATAGGGTAAAAAGTTACTTCAAAGATATGGATAAATTAGATTCACCAAAAACAAAAGTTCTAATGTCACATTTTGCATACTTAGAATATATATTAACAGATACAGAAAAAGAAGCTTTAATATTAGAAGCTAATTTAATAAAAAAACATAGACCAAGATACAACATAAGATTAAAAGATGGAAAACAATATCCATACATAAAAATAACAAACGAAAAATTCCCAAGAATCATGATAACACATTTTATCAAAAATGATAAAGCATCATATTATGGACCATACACAGATGTAACACATGCTAGACGATTCATAGACTATGTAAATAAGTCATTTAAAATAAGGACCTGTAAAAATATGGATGGTCCCTGTTTAAATTATCAAATAAAACAATGTAGTGCTCCCTGTGATGGTAAAATAACAAAAGAAGAATATGATAATAATATAAAAAAAGCAAAGTTACTACTTAAAGGAAGATATAAAACCATTGTAAAAAATCTTAATAAAGAAATGAAAGAATACTCAAAAAATTTACAATTTGAAAAAGCTGCAATAACAAGAGACCAAATAGAAACAATAACAAATACAATTGAAAAACAGAACTTACAAGTAACTAAAGAAGTAGACCAAGATATCATAGGATTTGATTATGATAAATCAGAAGCAGCAGTAGTAATATTATCAGTAAGAGATGGAAGAACTAACAGAAAAGATGATTTAATACTTAAAGGAATTGAAGGATACACAGATAAACAAATACTAACTGAATTTATAAAACAATATTATACTAGTGCACCTATACCAGATGAATTAATATTACAAGATGAGATAGAAGATAAACAAATAATCAAAGAATGGCTTGAAGAAAAACATGAACATAAAGTTAAAATCACATATGCTGAATCAGGACATGAATTTAAACTAGTAAATATAGCAAAGAAAAATGCACATATCTCACTAACTCAAGAAACACATGAAGAAGAAAACCCATTATTAATCTTGAAACAATACTTAAATTTACCAAAACTACCAAGACACATAGAAGCATTTGATATATCAAACATATCTGGAATTCATGCAGTAGCATCAATGGTAGTATTTGAAGATGGAAAACCAGCAAAAAATATGTATCGAAGATTTAAAATGAACACACCAGGACCAAACGACTTTGCAATGATGAAAGAAGTACTAACAAGAAGGTACCAACACATATCACCAAACTATGATGAAGAAATTACAAACCCTAAAGATCCAAAATACATACATCCTGATTTAATACTAATTGATGGAGGAAAAGGACAACTTCACATGGCAACAGATGTGTTAAATGAACTAAATATAACTGATGTTCCAACAACAGGGATAGCAAAACAATTTGAAGAATTATATGTACCTGGTCGTTCTGAACCAATAATAATACCAAAACAATCAAAAGCACTACATTTATTACAATACGTCAGAGATGAATCACACAGATTTGCAATAACATACCATAGAAAGTTAAGAAGTAAAGCATTTACAAAATCAGAATTAGATGATATTCCGGGTGTAGGTAAAAAAAGAAAACAAGCATTACTAAGACATTTTAATAATATGGATGAACTGAAAAAAGCAAGTATAGATGAAATATCAAAAGTTAAAGGAATACATAATAAATTAGCTATAGAAATCTATGAAACATTACATGCAGATGAAAAAGAATAAAACGAAGATTTACTCTTCGTATTATAATATTCATTTATTAATTTATAAAATGTTTAAAAATCTATTGTAAAACAAAACCACCATTAGGTGATATTACTTGACCCGTTAAATAGGGAGCATCTAATATATAATCTAAGGCTCCTGCTATATCAGAAACATCTCCTATTTTTCCAATAGGTATAGTACCTGCTAAAGCATTTAATTCGTCTTGATTTACACCACGTAACATATCAGTCATTATCATTCCAGGTGCAATTGCATTTACACGTACTTTACGGGATGCAAATTCTAATGCTAATGCACGTACAAGACCAATTACTCCTGTTTTTGCTGCACAGTAATCAGCTTGATTTATTACTCCTGTTAATCCACCAACAGATGCTGTACATGTTATACTTGTATCACGATCAACCATGTAAGGTAAAGCTAAGTGACACATGTGCATCATACTTACAAGATTTGTATTTATAACTCTTTCATAATCTTCTGGTTCTAAGTCAATGAAGTTTGAATTATTCGTTATACCTGCATTGTTTACTAATGCATCAATTTTATCTCCAAATGTTTCAATAGCAGTTTTTACGAGTTTTTCACAGTCTTTAAATTTACTTACATCAGCTTGAACTGCAATAGCGTTTACGCCATATTTTGATTTTATTTCTTCTATTAAATCTTCAGTTAATTTTTTAGAAGAGTCACTACGATAATTTATAGCTACATTGTATCCTTTTTCTCCAAGTTTTAAAGCCATTGCTTTTCCGATTCCTCTGGAACCACCAGTTATAATTGCATTTTTTGCCATAATATGTTTCTCCTTTCTATATTACTAATTTTATCCCTGTTTAATATATATTTTTTTAAGATTTTTTAATAAAATTTAATGTAATGATTAATAATTACAAATTATTTTTAGTTTTATTGTTTATTATGGTCAATAAAAAATAATTAAAAAAGTTTAAAGGAATATAATAAAAAATAAATAAGTCATATTCTTTTATTTCTTATTTAGAATTTTTAAAAACATTATTTTTAAACATCAAATAATAGAAGAAATAATTTTCTATTTTACGGGTTTTATTTGTTAAAAAAAGTATAAAATAATTAATAAAAGTTAAAAAAAATATTTAATAAATTAGTTATCAAAATTTAAGGATTATTATGAAATAAAAAAAGAATAAAACGAAGATTTACTCTTCGTACTCTAATTTTCCTTCATATTCCATACATCCTTTCTTAATACCGGAAACAATACTACCTACAATACGTTCTCTGTCATGCATAATAACAGGACCGATATGTAAAATAATATCTCCTGGTTTGGAGTATTTAATACAAAGTTTAGAACCTTCTTCCATAGTACCAGCTTTAACACCAATAGCTTTTTTACCTTTAGCACCATCTAATATTTTTTGAGCAGAATCCATCTCTATTTTCTGAGTAACCTCATTAAATGCTGTTGCAATAATAACTTTAACTTGATCTCCAAAGATTTCTCCAACTTCTGCTTTATCACGTTCAGTTGTAGTATCAAAATTATCTAAAAGTAATACAACAGAATCATCTTTAAAGTAGTCTACTGTTAATTTCATACCTTCAGTAATAAATGCAGAATCTAATATAACTTCCCTTCCATTATATTTACCAATATTTTCCATATGAACTTCTAAACCTTTAAATTTAGATAATACTTCACAAATTGGTTTTTTATCAATTCCATGTAACAATGCTGCTGAAGCTGCTGCTGTTGCATTTTCATAGAAATAACTTTTCATCTTAAATGGACAAACAAATTCACCTTTAAGATTCTCTTTTTCAACATCATACTTTATTGTAAGAGTATTCTTATCATCTGTTTTTTCTCCAATTCCTGTAAAATCACAAAATGATGTATCCCAATCAGGATTTTCCCATCCATAATATAATGTATTAGTTCTGTCTGTTTTTGATTCAATAAGTTCTTTTAAATGATTACTAGCAACTAATGTTTCACTATCTCTTGTAATAAATAATTTTCTTTGAATATATTTTTCCATTGATCCACCAAATTCAGAAAGATGATCCTCATGAATATTAGTAAATAATCCTATTTTTATAGATAAATTAGGAAATAGTCCTGCTGTTCCATGTGGTAATTCAAATACTGCTACATCACATTCTTCATTTTTACCATTTACAATTCCATCAACTATAACTTCACTTACAAGATTTTGATTAAGTGATGAACATGACCATACTTTATATCCAGCAGCTTCAAAAATTTTTGTTGTTAAATAAGTAGTAGTTGTTTTACCCATTGTTCCAGTAATACCTATTAAATCAAGAGTTATACATTTATCTACTAATCTTCCCACGTAATCATTTGTAATAATAGGTATCTTTAATTTTTCAACTTGTTGATATGCATATGAAGTATAAGGTAATGTTGGAGCCATATATACAACATCAATATCTTCAAATGAAGGTTCTTTATTTCCTAAATCAAGAATTACGCCTTCATCTTCCATTTCTTTTAGTCTTCGTTTTTTATCAGGATGAAAATCTTCAAATTTTATAGGGTCTGTTATTGTAACTTTGTGTCCTAAGTGGTTTAATAGTCTTGCTACTGGTCTTCCAGCATTTCCTGCTCCAATTATTTTATAATTCATTTATCTTCACTTCCATTAATTAAGGGTGGTTATATTATTTTGTGATTTGTTAGTTTAATTATCTGTTTCTTATAATAAGATTTGATTTTTATTTCTTATATTTTTTTTATTAAGTAATTATAATTTTAATATTAGATTAATGCAGAATTAAATTTATATAAATGTTAACAGTTTAACATTTGTTTTGAAACTAAATACTAAGACAATTAATTGTAATATTAAAAATTAGTAAAATAAGTATTAAATATTTAAAGTGATGTTTGTAATATAAAAAATTAATGATAAAAAAGTATCATTAGATTGATACTTTTTGTTTAAATGTTTTAAGGTTATTTATTGTTAGTGTTGTTGTTGAGTTAGTTCCGTAGTATCCGTTGGTGTCTCCTATTTTTACTGTTATTGTGTAGTTTGTGTTTTTTAGTGTGTTTGGTATTGTTATGTTTGTGTTTATTGTTCCGTTTGTTGTTGTGTATGTTCCTATGCTTTTGCCGTTTAGTTTTACTGTTATTTTATGTGTTCCTACCATTAGGTTTCCATTTGTGTCTTTGATTATTCCTGTGATTAATGTGATGTTGGATCCTCTGTTGGTGTTTGTTGGATTGAGTGTTATTGTGGATGCTATTTTTTCTGCTGTGAGTGGTGCGTTTGTTTCTGCCCTGTTGTAGTCGTTGTTTGCGTATACTGCTGTTATGTTGTATGTTTTTGCTGATATTCCGTTTGGTATTGTGTATTCTAGTTTTGCTTGTCCAT
>CAYNSJ010000089.1:0-8842 GCA_964399835.1 uncultured Methanobacteriaceae archaeon
CATAATTAATAATATATGACTCATTATTTAAATAAGTTTAGTAATTAACTATAAATTCTTTATTTTCATTTAATATTTATTATTATATCTGTTTTTTTAATTTGAATAAGTCTTCATAATGAATTAATAGAATTAAATTTTTAAAAAAATATTAAGTATATGAAAAAAAGTTATATTTATTTAAGAAAAAATATTATTTAGTATCAAATTCCATTTTGTATCCTGTTCCATTACAGTCTAATAATGAAATTGTACCTTCAATTTGTAGTGTAAGATTTGTGATAACAATTAAACCTAAACTTGTAGGATTGTCTAAATCAATATCATCAGGTAGTCCTATTCCATCATCTTGGAATATTAACGTATAATGTGTTTTTTCTTTTTTGAGTTTTATATATAAATTACCTTCTTTTTTATCAGGGAATGCATATTTTATTGTATTAGTTACTATTTCATTTATTATTAATCCTAATGGAATAGCTTGTTCCATCTGTAAATTTATTGATTCTATATTTGAATGGAATTTTATATTGGAATTATACAAATCAAATATTGCACTAACTAATGAGTCTATATATTCTTTCATATTTACTTCTGATATTGACTTTGATCCATATATTTTTTCATGTATCAATGCCATTGCATATAAATGATTTTCTGTATTAAGTAATGTTTCTTCTATACTACTATTGAAGTCATTATTTAGATTTATTAAGCTTAGTATAATTTGTAAGTTATTTTTTACACGATGATGTACTTCTTTAAGTAGAAGTTTATTTTTATTCAATGCTTTTTCTAATTCTTCTTCGTATGTTATTTCGTTTGTTATATCTTGGTTGAATCCGATACGTTTTATAAATCTATTATTTTCATTGTATTCATAATGTATCACACTTTTTATATACTTAATGTTTCCTTTTCCTGTTTTTACACGTTGTATAAATGTTATATCAGGATTTATTGGTGATATATGAGATATTGCTGTTGTTCTAATTTTTTTATCTTCTTCTATTATGAAGTCTTCTATTATATTGTTTTCTTTGTTTTCATATTCTTCTGGATCAATTTCTAGTATATTGTATACTTCTGATGTCCATTGGATGTTTTGTAAATTATATGAGAAGCTTATAAATGTTTTACTTGCGTTTTGTATTCTATTAAGATTGTCATTGAGTTTTGTTGTTTCTTTTAGTGCATTTTCTAATTGTTTTTGATGGATCATTTCATCTGTTACATCTTCATCAAAACCAATACAATTAATATAATTGCCATTAGGATCATAATTATAATGAATAGTTGTTTTAATATATTTTATGTTTCCTTTTCCTGTTTTTATACGTTGTATGAATGTTGTGTCGGGATTTGTTGGTGAGATTTTTTCTATTGCTTTTTTTCTAATTTTTAAATCATCTTTTATTACGAATTCATTTAATATGTTACTTTTTTTATTTTGGTAATCATTAGGGTCAACTTCTAATATATTGAAAATTTCAGGAGTCCATACAATATCTTTTAAATTTGTTGAATAGCCCAATGATGTTTTATTAATTTGTTGTAATATATTTAAACTTTTTCTTAACATTATCACTTCATCTAATGACTCTTTGAATTCTTCTGATTGGGTGGCTATATCAGTTATATCCTGAATTAAATTAATATATGATTTTTTATTTCCATTTTCATCAAAATCATATCTTAAAAAAGTTTTAACATATCTTAATTTACCTGCAGAATAAACTCTTGTAACAAATGTTGTTTCTGGATTCTTAGGAGTGCATAATGTATGTTTTTCTTTTAAAAGATTTAGATCTTTTTTTATAACATATTGCCTCATATTACTTCTATATTCTGAAGGATCTAAATCAAAAACATTATAACCTTCATTATACCACATGTTCTTATTATTTACAAGATCATTATAAAATATTGAAAATTTACTTGCATGCTGAATTTTTTTGATGTTATTTTTTAAGTTATCTAATTGTTCTGTTACTTTTTTTAATTCTTTCTCTTTTTTTACTTTATTAGTAATATCTTCATAATATATTATACAATTATTTTCATTACCCTTACTATCATATTCATAAACAATGTGACATTTTATATAAATGATTTTATCTATATTGTTTTTAACTCTTATGATACATGTTTCTTCAGGATGTGAAGGATTACATTTTTCATAAGCTTCTTTTAAATAATTTAAATCTTTATCTAATACAAATTTAGAGAAATATTCATTGTAGTCACTATATTCTTTTGGATCAATTTTTAATAAATTAAAAATAGAATTAGTTCCATATACCTTGTTGTCTATTTTATAAATCGTTGCTGTCTTATTTATTTTTTGTATTTTTTGTATAATCTGTTTTAAATGTTGAGATTCATTTAAATTTTCAATTTTATTATTGTTTAATTGTTGTTTTGTGATATTGTTATAAATAATCATTACAGCAGGTTTATTATCAAATAAGGTATAGTTAAAGTTCAAATTAAAGTATTTTTCTATTTTATTATTTTCTTTAATTTTTATAGGAAGAGCATAAGAATATTTTTTCTGTTCTAATATATTAATGATATTCTCATTAATTACATCAGTTAAAGTATTATTTATTAATATGTCTTCTATTTTTGTACCGATTATTTCATCATATTTTTTATTATCATGTAGTTTAAGATATTCTTTATTACATTGGACTATCTGTTCATTTTGAATAATAGCAATAGCTTCAGTGTATGTTTCAAAGAATTTATCTTTCTTCATAAAAAGAGTATAATCTGTTTCATCTTTTCCTAATAAGTAGATTAAATTATCTATTTTAATAATATTTACATTAAGTCGTTTAAAAAGTATATTTCCTTCATAACATTCAATATAAACTCTTTGAGATTGGTTAGTTCTATAAATTTCTCTTAGAATACTTAAAACATTGTTATTTTTATTAAAATCTAAAAAAGAATTAAATACGGATAATCCTTTAATATCATCTAAATTATAGGGAATAGATTTTAAAAGTTTTTTATTTAAAAAAGTAATATAAAAATCTTCTAAATTCTCTGTTGGTGAAAAAACTGCAATATTATAGTCAAGTCCATTAGATAATTGTTTATTATTTTCGTTAATATCTTGTGTGTTTTTATATATTTTAATTTGTTGTTTAGGGAAGTCTCTTAAAAAATTGATTCTGGCTATTTTTTGTAATTTTTCATTTAGAATAATTGATTTCATATCTTAACAATCCAACTTATTTATCATATTAATAAAATCATGTATTATATCACTTAAAATTGATAATTTATGATTATTATATATTAAATTTTATTAAATGTATTTATTAATATTAATTACTATTTAATCTATTTAAAATAAATTTATTTAACGAAAATAAGTAGTATATTAACTAATTAAGATATATATCAGCATAATTTTTATTTTTTCATTTAATACTATTATCATAAGTAAAATGAGATTATTATAAAAGTTTATTAAAAGATAAAAGGGTAATGAATAATTATTTTGATTTAGATATAAAATTAATCTTCTTCAAATACTATTTTATATCCAGTACCTTTACAATTTAGTATTGTAATTTCTCCTCCAATTTGTAGTGTAAGATTTGTAATAACAATTAAACCTAAACTTGTAGGATTGTCTAAATCAATATTGTCAGGTAATCCTATTCCATCATCTTGGAATATTAATGTGTAATCAGTTTTTCCTTTTTTAAGTTCTATATATAGATTTCCTTCTTTTTTATCAGGAAATGCATATTTTATTGTATTAGTAACCATTTCATTTATAATTAAACCTAATGGTATTGATTCTTCCATATCCAAATCAATAGGATCTATGTTTGATTTAAATTTTATATTTGATTCATATAGTTCAATTAGAGAGTTTACTAATGATTCAATGTAATCTTTCATATTTACTGCAGATAATGATTCTGATCCGTATATTTTTTCATGTATTAATGCCATAGCATATATCCGATTTTGAGTATTTTGTAAAATATTTTTAACATCAGTATCAAAATTAATATTTAAATCTATTAAACTTAATATGATCTGTAAATTGTTTTTTACTCTATGATGTACTTCTTTGAGTAAAATTTGTTTATCTTTCAAGGTTTTTTCTAGTTGTTTTTGATATTTTATTTCTTCAGTAATATCTTGATTAAGACTTACACCATTAAAGTTACCATTATTATAATAATCTTCATGAATAACAGTTTGTATGTATTTTATGTTTCCTTTGCCTGTTTTTATTCGTTGAACAAATTTAACATCAGGTCTTTCAGGACAAAGAGAATTAACAGTATCCTGTCTAAGTTTATAATCCTCATCAATAACTAAACGATCTAATATATTCTCTTCTATTTTATAATCATTAGGATTAATTTCTAGTATTTCATATATTTCAGGGGTTAATTTATAATAATCTAATCCTTTATAACCTATAAATGTTTTACTAGCAGATTGTATTCTATTCAAATTATCTCTAAGTTTTGTAGTTTCATCAAGTGATTGTTGTAATTTATTTAGATACGTTTGTTCATCAGTTACATCTTTATAATAAGCTAAAGATATGCTCTTATTTTGTCTATAATTTTTCATTAAATAACAATGTATATATTTTAGATTGTTTTTAGCTGTTCTTATTCTTATAATAAAATCGTTACGTTCATGATTTTCTATGAATTTTTTACAATTGAAGTTTAAAAATTCTTTATCTTCATCTATTACTGCGTTTTTAATAAGATTTCTGTGTTCATTTGAATTAGGTTCTAATTCAAGTAATTCATATAATTTAGATGAATAATAAAATTTATTATTATAAAAATAAGCAAGTCCTGTATTAGTTATTTCTTGCATGAAATTTATATTTTCATGTAAAAACAGGTCTTCTTCTCTATTATTCTCAATTTCCTTTTTATTTAATTCTTTTTCAGTAATATCATTGAAAATAATCATAGTAGCAGGTTTATTTTTGTATATAATATAACTAAAATTCATATTAAAATAATATGTTAAGTTATCTTTCTTAATCTCAAGGGGTAATGATTCAGAGCAAATCTTTTGTTCTGATATATTTTTAATAGTCTTTTTTATTTCTTTAGTTAGATCAATATTTAAATTGTTATAATCCATTTCTTCATTAATAATATCATTGTAACTTTTAGGATATTCTATCTCAAGATATTTCTTATTACATTTAACAATTATATTGTCTTGAATTATAACAATAGCCTCAGAATAATCTTCAAAGAATTGATTTTGTTTTAAGCTAAAAATATTATAATCTGTTTCATCTTTTCCTAAAATATAAATAAAACTATTTATTCGGGTAATTTTTATATTGAGTCTTTTAAAAAGAAAATTATTATTATAATATTCAAGATAGAGATGTTGTGATTGATTAGTTGTATATACCTCTTTTAATTTACTTAACATTACACTATTTTTATTAAAAGCTAAAAATAAATCAGATACTAATGCACCTTTAATGTTTTCATTATTATATGATGTAAATTCTAAATTTTTATTGTTTAAAAAAGTAATGTAAAAATCATTTAAGTCGTCTGTTGGTGAAAAAATTGCAATACCGTAATCCATATTATTAAAAATTATTTTATTATCTTCATTAATATCTGGAACATTATTATATGTTTTAGGTATATTTTCAATATCCTTTAGATAATCAAATTCATCTAGTTTTTCTAAATTTTTATTTAAAATAATTAATTTCATATTCAACCACTTATCTCTTTTTAAAACTTTTATTATCAATCACTAATTATATCTATTAAAAATCTATGTAAAATTTTATTTATATTCTCAATATTAAATTATTAATTTTTCTCTTTCCATTATGATATTAAATTAACACGTAATCTAATTTATATATTTAATTATATTTAAGTAAATAGTTTATTTACCTTATTAATTTTGTTTTTTTATTAAAAAAATGTTTAAAATAATAGTTTTTATAAAATATTATATTAATAGATTAAATATTGTTTAAGTTTAAAAAAAATATATGATCGTTATTTAATAAGGATTATTAAAGATTATTTAATTTAATAATCTTCAAATTCTATTTTATATCCTGTACCTTCACAATTTAAAATGGATATTCTACCATCTATTTGTAATACGAGGTTTGTAACAACAATTAAACCTAATGTTGTGAGGTTGTTTAAATCAAAGTTATCTGGTAGTCCTATTCCGTCATCTTGGAATGTTAGTGTGTAATGTGTTTTTTCTTTTTTGAGTTCTATGTATAAGTTTCCTTTATTTTTATTGGGGAATGCGTATTTTATTGTGTTGGTTACTAGTTCATTTATGATTAATCCTAATGGGATTGATTGTTCCATTGTTAATTCTATTGGGTCTATGTTTGATTTAAAATTTATGTTTGATTCATATGTATCAAATAATGAGTTTATTAGAGAATCTACGTAGTCGCTCATGTTTACTTCTGATAGTGATTTAGATCCGTATATTTTTTCGTGTATTAGTGCCATTGCATATATTCGATTTTGAGTATTTTGTAAGACAATTTCTGGTTCTGTGTCAAAGTTTGTATTCATATTAATTAGACTTAGTATGATTTGTAGATTATTTTTTACTCTGTGATGAACTTCACTTAGTAAAACTTCTTTCTCATTTAACACGTTTTCTAATTCTTTTTGGTATTGAACTATTTCAGTTATATCCTGATTGAATGCTAAACGTTTTATTAATTTTCCATTTGAATCATAATCATGGTGTAATACTGTTCGTATGTATTATGTTTCCTTTTCCAGTTTTTACACGTTGTGTGAATGTAGTATCAGGATTTGTTGGTGATAATTTTGCTATACAGTTTTGTCTGTATTTTAAGTCTTCTTTTATTACAAATTTATCTAATTTATGATTTTTATCGTTTTTATAATATTCAGAGTCAATTTCTAATATTTCATATATTTCTGGTGTCCATGTTGTGTTATCTATATTTGTGGAGTATCCTATTGCTGTTTTACTAACACTTTGTATTCTATTTAAGTTATCACTAAGTTCTGTTTTTTCTATTAATGCTTTTTCTAGTCTATTTTGATATTCCATTTCACGTGTTATGTCTTGGTTGAATCCTATACGTCTGGTTATTTTTCCATTTGAATCATAATCTTGGTGTATTACAGTTTTTATGTATTTTATGTTTCCTTTTCCTGTTTTTACACGTTGTATGAATTTTATCTTTGGATTTTTTGGTGATAATTTGGATAAAGCATTTTGTCTATGCTTTATATCTTCTTCAATTATAAAATGATCTAGTATATGATTCATTTTATCTTTATAATCCTGTGGATTTATTTCTAATATATTAAATACTTCTGGAGTCCATATAACATCATCAGAATTATTTGAATAACTTATAACAGTTTTACTAGTATGTTGTATTTTATTTAAGTTATTTCTAAGTTCTACTGCTTCATCTAATGCTTTTTGTAATTCATTTGACTTATCTGCTATATCAGTTATGTCCTGGAATAAACTAATATGTGATTTTTTATTCCCATTTTCATCAAATTCATATGCTACATATGTTTTTATGTATCTTAATTTACCTGATGAATATGCTCTTTGAACAAAGGAAACTTCAGGATTTTGAGGAGTGCATAATCTATGTTTTTCTCGCCAAATATTCTTATCTTCAGGTATAACATATTCATCCATATCCCCAATATATTCAGAAGGATCTAAACCAAGAATACTATAACCATCATTATACCAGGTGTACTCACTAGTTTCATGATTATAATAATACATAGATATTTTACTTATTCCTTGAATCATTTTAAAACTAAAATCTAAATGTTTAGAAATATTTAATGCTTTTTGTAATTCATTTTCTTTTTCTACTTGTTCAGTGATATCTTGATAAAATGTAACACGATTAATTTCAATACCTTTTTGATTATATCCACATATTATGTAACATTTTATATAAAGAAGTTCATTTTCAGCATTTATAACACGTAAAATACAACTATCTTTTGGATGAGATGGGCAACATTTTTTATAAGTATTATTCCAACAATGTTTGTCTTCATTTACTACAAATTTTAAAAAATTACCATGATAATCTTTATATTCTTCATAATTTAGTTTTAATATATCAAAACTTGAAGAAGTCCAGTAAATTTTATGATCTAACTTATAACTTAAAGCAGTTTTACTTATATTTAATGTATTATTTAATGCATTTTTTAAACGGTTAGATTTAGTTACTACATCTTTAAGATTTTCAATATATATTTGATCTTCAGTAACATCTTTGTAATAGGACATAAGTCTATTGTTTTTAGGATATTTAAATAAATGACAATGAATATATTTTAGATTGTTTTTAGCTGTTTTTATCCTGATAATAAAGTCTCTGTGTTTATGATCAAAGTTAAACTTTTCATGATTCTCTTTAAGCACTAATCGATCTTTTTCTATAGTTATATTTTTAATAATATCTATATTATTATCTTCTGCAGTAGATTGTCTTTCTAATATTTCATAAAATTTAGATGAATAATAATATTTTCTATCATCAGATAAATAAGAAAATCCCATATTTGTAATATTTTGCATGAAATCTATATTTTCCTGTAAAAATAAATCTTCTTCTTCTTTATCCTTTATAACTTTTTTATTTAATTCTTCTTTAGTAACATTATTTAAAATAATCATAACAGCAGGTTGGTCATTATATAAAATGAAATTAAAATTCAAAATATAATAAGATATTGAATTATCTGCTCTGTAGAAAACCTATTTTTGATTGAGTTGAATGAATCTATAAAGATTAAAT
>CAYNSJ010000090.1:0-8602 GCA_964399835.1 uncultured Methanobacteriaceae archaeon
TCTTTTTATTAAAAATTAGTATAAATGATGATTTTTTCAATATTATTATATATTTATATTTTTTTAAAAATATAATTATTTTTATATAATAGTTAAAAGATAAATAAATAGTGATATATTTATATTAAGTCTTGTTTTATAAAAATAAATTGTTTTATATCAATTTTTAAATTTATTTTACATGATTAGTGATATAAATTAAGGGATTTAATGATTATTTTTTTTAATTAAAGAATAAATAAAGGATGAATAGATTTTGGGTAATAAATACAATAAAATTGCTGTAGGTGGAACATTTGACAAATTCCATAATGGACATGATTTTCTTATTAAAACAGCATTTGAAATGGCTGATGAAGTTTTAATAGGTATTACATCTGATGAATTTGCAAGTAATAAAAACCATGTAATTGAACCATGTGAAGTTAGAGTTAGTCGTCTTCGAAATATTATTAATAAGTACAATAAAACATATCATATTAAAGAAATATTTGATCCTTATGGAACTTCTGTTGATGATCCTGATTTGGATGCTATTGTTGTAAGTAAAGAAACAGAACATTCTGCTATGGATATCAATAAAGCACGTGTGGATCGTGGATTTAATCCATTGGATATTATTGTTATTGAATGGATTTTGGCTGAAGATGGTGTTCCAATTTCTTCAACGCGTATTCGGAAAGGTGAAATTGATAAAAGTGGTAAACTTCTTTAATCACCTTTTATTTTTATGCTTATTTTTTAAAGATTATTTAATGTTTTATTTCTAGTGTTTTCTATTACTTGTTCTAAATGATTTGTTATTTGGTTTAATATATTTATAATATAAGATGAAATTATTATAATTATTATTAGCATAGCTCCCATTAATAGAATTAATTCTACACTAGTTTGTCCTTTATTTGATAGTTTTTGAATAATTATCATCTTTATTTATTCTTTGTATAGATTATTATTTTTTTTGAGTTTTTTTTAGTCATGTGTTACATTATTTCTAACACTTTGAATATCATTACTTGAGTTTAAGTTTGCATTACTGAAGTAATTTTGATAAATTGTAAGTGCTGCTATTGCTATTACTATTACTCCTCCGAATAATAGTATGTATTCAGCTGCTCCTTGTCCTTTTTCATCTTTTAGAAAATTCATTTTTTCACCTCCAATGTATTACTATAATACATAATTAGTATTACATAATATAAAAGTATTACTATTAATATATATAAGTAATACTATACTCAATTATTAAATAGATATCACATAAACTAATAATAAGAATAAATATAGGAAAATAATATTGTGAAAATTTTAATAACAACATGTGGTATTGGAACAGGTCATGCCTCAAGAGATTTAGCACTAGCTGAAATTTTAGAACTAAATAATCATGAAGTAGAATTTGCTAGTTATGGTTCTGGACTAGAACACCTAAAACGAAATCGTAGAAAACCTTATCAATTACCAAAGATGAACTTTGATGGAGAAAATGGTGAAATAAACATTAAAAATACAGCAAAGCAATCAAAAGAAATACCATTTACATTCATAAAAAGTATGTATAAAGAATCACGAATTATAAAAAAAGCTAATCCTGATATTGTAATTACAGATTCACATTATTCATCACCAATAACATCAAAATTTCTAAATATCCCATGTTACATAATAACAAACGATCTTACTTTTGGTTTTTCGGAGAATACAAATCTTAAAAGTATTAAATATTTAGAAAGTGGTATAAGAAAATTCATCACAGAAATATCACGAGGTTGTCAAAAGATTTTAGTACCTGATATTCCAGGATCAATCATAATACCAGAAGAACTTAAAGATAAAACAAATTATATAGGGCCATTATTACACCAACGATCTGATGAAATACCATCAAAAGATGAACTTAGAATTAAATATAATCAACAGCTCCATGAAAAAATTATTGTTGTAACTGTTGGAGGTAGTGATTTTGGAAGAATACTTATAGATAACATATGTGAATTATCAGATTACATAGAAGCTGATAAAATAATAATATTTACAGGTGTAGAAATAGATCCTAACACTATAAACTTACCAAATAATTCATCAAAAATTCAATTAAAACAATTTACATACAACCTCGTTGAATGGATGAAACTATCTGATCTAACAATAACATTAGCTGGACATACAACATCTATGGAATTAATATCAATCACAAAACCTAATATAATGATACCTATAGAAAACCATGTAGAACAAAAAAGAAACGTTAAAAACATGAAAAAATTCAATATAACTAGAACCTGTCCAATAAATAATAAACAACAACTTCTTAGTACAATTAATGCTACATTAAATAATGTTGAATATATAAATGTAAATAAACGAGAATATATAAAATTTAAACAATATGATGGAAAAGACAATGCATTAAAACTAATAGAAAATTTAAACATTAAATAATTTACAAATATAATAAATAAGATAAAAAAAGAAGGACGTATATAAAAATGAAAATAGAATATTTAGGACACTCAGCATTTAAAATAATAACAGAAGAAGGACTATCATTATTAATAGATCCATTTATAAGTAATAACCCATCATGCTCAACACCTGTTGAACTACTAAGACCAGATTTAATACTAATAACTCATGGACATGGAGATCACTTTGGAGATGCACTAGAAATAGCAAATAATTCAGGAGCAAAAATAATATCAACCCATGAAATAGCAACATTTGTGCAAAAACAAGGACTAGAAGCAGAAGGTATGAATATTGGTGGAACATTACGTATCAATGATTTAATAGAAATTACTATGGTTGCAGCAACACATACATCATCATTAGACTTTATGGAAGATTTAGAATGTGCTGGTGAACCAACTGGTTTTATAATAACATTAGAAAATGGAAAGAAAATATACCATGCAGGTGATACTGGACTAATGGGAGATATGAAATTTGTTATTGGAGAATTTTATAAACCAGATATAGCATTATTACCAATAGGAGATAAATTCACTATGGGTCCAGAATTAGCAGCAGTCGCAGCTAAATGGGTAGGTGCAAGAATAATTATACCAATGCATTACAATACATTCCCTGGAATTGAACAAGATCCAGAACTATTTGCAAAATTAGTTGAAGATGAAAGTGTTGGAACAATAACTTATCCATTAAAACCTGGAGAATCATACATAGAAGAATAATTTATCATAATTCTTAATAAAACAATTATAATTATTATTTATGTAGAATATGGATAAAACTATAAATATAAAAAATTATATAAAAATAGAACAAGTAGAAAGATTTAACAAATTTTAATATCCTAATAACTAAAAAGTAAGAAAATGGATTTAAGACTACCATTTTTTTATCTAATCTTTCTATACTTTTGATTATATTCACGTATGTCTAATAAATCACATTTACCTGATGGAAGGCTACGAACTATATCATCAACGCCAAATAAATTATCTTTATCTATTTTATGAAGAATTTCTTTTGAAATACGCTCTTTTTTAGTAAATCCAGGTTTTATAATTACAAAATTATCAGTCATATTACTTACTGATTCAACAGGACCTGCCATAATTCGTTTATCTTCATCATATTCAACAACTCCAATAGCAATAAGAACAGGAACATTACGTATAAAGTTCTTATGACCTCGTATTACAAAAGCACCTTTTTTAAGAAATTCACCAGATTCAGGACTTTTAGATACTTGATCAAGAGTTACCCAATAAGCATCATATGTACTAAATCCTTCTGTCCATGCACTACTAAATGATGAAGCAAAACAAGCTGCTTCATATATTGTTGATTCAGGTATTTCATCATCCGTATTATTTTGTATTATTGTAGATGGAGCACCGTGTATATCACAATGTAAGTATAAATCGCTACTTTTAGAGTATTTTTTCACAACTTGTTCATTGGAACTAGCATCTCTTCCACCAATTATAAGATAACCATCAGTTGAATTAAACCATCTAAGTTTTTCATACCATTTTAATTGTTTTTTCTGTCTTTGTTCTGGTGTTTTTAAATCTTTGATAGCAATCTCTTTTTTGTTTTCTAATTTTTTAATTATTGCTTTAGTATTTTCCATTGCTGTATTTACACCATCAATTTTTCTTTTTGCTTTTTTACCTTTATTATAATATTTTTCACAACTTTCAGGTATTCCTGTATTGGTATCTACTTGCACATGAACTCCATCTAAATCAAGGTTCATTACACCCATTTTATCTATTGATTCAATTATTTCAAGTCCTGCAATTTGTTTTTCCTTTTTAGCTTTTTTAATTATGGAAGCTACTTCTTTCCATGAATAAGTTTCACGTGCTTTATGTATTACATCAATTATATCTTGAATTTCTTGGTAATGAGCATAAATAGTATCTCCTTTAATTTGAGTATCTTCTATTGTTTTATAAAAACCAGTAAGAGTATCTTCTTGCATTTTAAGTCTTTTTTCATACTTTCCTATTTTTTTTGCCCATGCATTTTCTTCTTGGCTTTTAATATTATTTATTACTTTTTTGCTGTAAAATTCATCTGATGCTTTATTAAATGTTTCATAAGTTTTGTTTTTAAATCCTTTGTATCTGTTTAAATTAATTGGTATGAGATCTTTGTCCTTTTCTTGGTTATCAATTTCTTCTAGGATAATTTGTGGTGTAGGCTCTTTTTCTATTTTTTCAAGTAAATAGTTAATTGCATCATATACTTCAGTTATTTCTTGATCTGTTATTTCTTGAGCAGGTTTTTCTTTGTTAATTTCTGTATAACTTATTATTTCTTCAGCATATACTCCTCCAAGTCCATTTGTAGCAAGTGTTCTTGTTATATCCCTATCTGAATTTTGTAAAATTTCTTTTATTTCATCTTTAGATGTGTTTGTAATATCTAATCCTTTAGCTGGAGGATATTTGTATAGTTCATGGGATGTTATTTTTCTGTCATGCCACATTTTATGTTTTAAAGGTAATATAATCTCATCTTGATTATTTAATAGTATTATATTTCCTTTACTGAATAACTCAACAATTAGGGTGTAAACTTCTTTTTTTTCTATTTTAATTTCTAATATTCTATCAAAGTGATGTTGGTTTACTTCTATTATTTTTCCACCACGTAGATATTTTCTGAGTAACATTGGGAAATTAGGTGGCATTGTAGGATTAGGTAAAGGATATTCAGTTAAGTGAATTCTAACTCCTGCCTGCATTAGAAGATCTTTCCTACCCTCTCCTGGTTTTCTAAGTTTTATCATTACTGTATCTTTTGTTGGTTGGTATGCTTTATCAACTATTGCATCCTTTAATTGTATATTTAGTTCATTTTTAATTGTGTGTATATCTACATTAGACATTGATTTAATATTTACACCCTCTATTTTTTTCTTTTATATTGTCTTTATTTTTTATACTATTTTTTACTATTGATTATAATTTTAGGTATATCTAATTTTATTGTGGTTTTTTAATCTTCATTTTCTCTTTAAGTTTAGTATAACTTAAAAAAAGTTAAATATATGCTATATTATTAATACAAATTCTATTATATAATAATTCATTTAATAAAAAATATGAAAAAGGTTTTTGATGTGACAACAGTTAATGAGAATGAGGATGATTATTTTAAAAAAGTCCGGAAGATAATGATAATCATCCTATTTCTAAATTGGTTTGTAGCTTTTATAAAAATTGCATATGGTTACTATTCAAATACCCTTAGTATTTCAACAGATGGTTATCATTCTTTATTTGATGGTGTTTCTAATATTATTGGAATAATAGGTATTACTTTTGCAAGTAAACCACGTGATAGAAGTCATCCTTATGGTTACTTTAAGATTGAAACATTATCTGCAATTGTAATTGCATTAATGTTATTCTTTGTAGGATTTGAAGTTATATCTGCAGCATTAGGAAGATTTTCTGGTACGGCAGTACCTAATGTTGGTATTGATAGTTTTATTATAATGATTATAACAATCATTATTAATATTGGTGTTTCAACATATGAGGCTAAAAAAGGTAAAGAATTAAAAAGTGATCTTTTAATATCAGATAGTAAACATACACGAAGTGATATATTTGCTTCTTTAGCTATTATTATAGGTTTAGTAGTAATACAATATGGATATACAATATTGGATCCTATAATGTCATTATTTATTGCTTTAATTATTCTTAAAGCAGGTATTGATATATTATCTAATAATGTTAGTTTCTTAATGGATAAAAATATCATACCTCCTGAAAAAATTCATGAAGTTGTAGATATTATACCTGGAGTTACTAATGTACATTATGTAAGAACAAGAGGTACTCCTTCAAATGTATTAATTGACATGCATTTAGTAGTTAAATCTGATTTAACAATTGCAGAAGCTCATGATATAGCTCATAAATGTGAAGATGCTTTATATGCTAACTTTGAAAATACAAAGGATGTAGTAATACATATTGAACCTGAAACGGGTTTGGAATATAAAGTTATATATGAAGATGATTTAGATGAAATTGAATAACTAACTACTTCTTAGGAAGTAACCCTACTTTTTACTTTTTTTAAAAATAAAATGATAATAACTTGTTTTTCTATTTAAATAATAGATAATTTTTCTCAATTCTTTTCAATCTAATTTGAATATTTTTTTATATGTATTTTTATATGAGGTAAATATATAACATATAAAATAAATAAATCTAATTAATCTTATTTTAAGGGACATGAAATTTTTTTAAAAACAGTAATAGATAGTTGATAAAATGGATGAATTAGGGAAAGTGTCAATATACCATATAATTGGAGGATTTGTTGCAGGAGTAATCTGTTTTGCTTTTGAAACAAAAGGAATTCTTCCAGTAACCAATGAGGTACTAGGTATTATCGTTGCATTATTAATATTATATGGATTAGGACAATACTCAGAGAAAAAACACGGAAAAGAAGTAAAAAAATTCACTACATGGCTTTCAAATGGTGTTATACCATTTTATTTCATGTGGTTAATGGTTTGGATTATATTAAAAAATTACATAGTAATAGCAGTATAAATAATTCACCACCTAATATTTTTTTTTAGAAATTACTTTTTATAAATAAACATTTTTTAAAACTTTTTTAATTAACAAATTTTTTTAGGATATTATTTTTATGTGTTCAATAGTAGGTATTTCAGGACAAAATGTAACAAGTAAATTAGAAACAATGTTAAATGTATTAGCTCATAGAGGACCTGATGGTAAAGGAATTTATATTGATAATAAAATTATTAAAGATGAGAATATATCTAAATATAATTTGTCAGAATCAGATTTTTTATTAGGACATAACTTACTATCAATTATAGGACATAATGAATTACAGCCTATACAATTAAATAATCTTATTTTAATTTCAAATGCTGAGATATATAATTATAAAAAATTAATTGAAGAGTTTAATCTAAAGTTCTTTTCTACACGATCTGATTGTGAGATAATAATACAATTAGTAAATCATTATTATACGGATAATCTTAAAGAAGCTGTACTTAAAACATTACCTTTACTTGATGGTGATTATGCATTTTGTATAACTGATGGTAAAGATTTTCTAGTTGTGCGTGATGAAGTAGGAGTAAAACCAGTATATTATACGGATAACCCTGATTTTTTTGCATTTGCTTCTGAACAAAAAGCACTAAAAAAGATTGGTAGTAAAAGTATTCATGATCTTAAACCAACTGATGCAATATATAACAATAAAATTGTTAAAATTCGAGAAAATAAACATAGATTAACTGAATATTCTGATTATGATATTGCAAAAGATGAATTGAAGGATGCTATTAAAAAATCAGTAATAAAAAGAATAGATAATCTGGATAATGTAGCATTATTGTTTTCAGCAGGTGTTGACAGTACATTGATTGCTGTTTTATTAAAAGAGTATGGTATCGATACAACTTTGTATACGGTAGGTACTGAAAATAGTCAAGATCTTAAATTTGCTAAAAAGACTGCAGATGATATAGAGTTACCATTAAAAATTAAGATAATTAATGAAGATGATGTAAAAAATAGTTTTCTTGATACAGTAAATGCAATAGAAGATACTAATCTTATGAAAATAGGGGTTGGAATGACAGTTAATTTAACTAGTCAACTTGCACATATTAATGGTGAAAAAGTAATTTTATCTGGTCAAGGTGCAGATGAATTATTCTGTGGATATAATAGATACAAAAATAAATATCAAAATCCCAATGATCTTAAAATAGAATTATTAAATGATCTAAATAATATGTATCATGTTAATTTAGAACGTGATGATAAAGCTACTATGAATAATTCAATAGAATTAAGAGTTCCTTACTTAGATAAACAAGTAATTAGAACATCACTTCAAATGCCAATAAATTATTTATTACATTCTGAAGAAGATAATATTAGAAAACATATATTAAGAGATGTAGCTTATGAATTAGGAGTACCAAAGCAAATAGCATATAGACCTAAAAAAGCAGCTCAATATGGTACTGGTATTGATAAGATATTAAGAAAAAAAGTGATTAAAAATGAACCTTATAAATCAATATTAGAAAATCAATAAT
>CAYNSJ010000091.1:0-8496 GCA_964399835.1 uncultured Methanobacteriaceae archaeon
AATGAGTCCACAAGAAGTTGCTATACAAACATTAGAAAGAGCTGCTGATGGTGAAAGTATTATTGTTATTCCAGAACAACCTTGGACTAAAATGTGGCAGGGATATATTTTAGGATATCCTGAAGCTCAAGAAGCTATTTTACAAACTTCTGATCGTATACAACAAATAATTAATCTTGAGAAATAGATTGATTTTTACTATTTTTATTTTTTTAAAATATAATTAATAAAAAAAGATTAGGAAAGAATTAAAAGTAATTCTTTCTAGTTTTTAACTACAAATTTTTCTCTTTGTTTTATTTTACTTGAAGTATAACGACATTTATTTATTACTGTTTCATTTTTAAATGTTATTCCTTCATTCTTAAGTATATACTCTTTGATTGGATTATTATTTGCACCACAATATCCACCAATATGCCAATCAGAACGTACAGTTCTATGACAAGGAATTACTATTGGAAAAGGATTCCTAGATAACACATTTGCGACTGGACGAGCACTACGTGGATGACCTATTAATGTTGCTAATTGTTTATATGACGTAACCATACCATAAGGTATTATCCTCTGTTTCAATAATACTGCTTTTTGAAATGCTGTTAATTCACTCAAGTCTAAATAATCAAATATAAAGTCAACTTCTTTACCTAATATCGCATTTTTAATCTTGGATGTAAATGATCTTATATTACTTTTTGGATGATCCTCATATATCACTCCATGATGACTTATATCATTTTTATTTACTTTTCCCGTTTCACTGTCAGGTAAAATAATTTGTTTTAGTATATCAATATCTTCATCCCATACAACAAGTACTTCACCTATTCCTGTATTTATTTCAATATATTTATACATGTGTAGTAAACACACCCCCCACTAAAAAAATAGTACATCTTTACATATGTATATTAATTATCTTTAACAACAATATTATATTTAATTGAATCTTAACAATTGTTAATAAATAGATAAAAGTATAGTAAAAAGAAAAACAAAAAGTAATATAAAATAAATAGATAAGATAAAGAATTATTTTTTAAGGAGGTAATTTAATGTCGCTTACACTCATGAATATAGTTATAATGTTTATTTTAGTAATAATAGGAATATTAATACTAAAAATTATTATAGAATATGGAGGAGTTATACTTAAAATATTAATTCATCTTTTAGGAGGATGGATTTCATTATGGATTGTTAATTTATTACCAGGAATTAATATACCTGTTAATTTACTCACAATGGCAATATCAGGATTTGGAGGAATACTGGGAACATTACTACTTATAATAATAAATATTTTATAGTTCTATTCTTTTTTTCAATACTCCTCACCCAATCAATAATTATTATAATAATTTAATAAGATTAGAAGGAGTATAGTTAAATCCATATTCTTCTAATGCTTTATCCGCAGTAGAACCTAAAATATAAGAAGCTAAATATGCTGATTCAAAGTTAGTATTACCTTTTGCAACTAATGCTACTGTAATACCTGCTAACATATCACCAGTCCCACCCATTGTCATTCCCTGATTACCTACATTATTTAATTTATAATCATCAGGACAAGATATAATGTCTGTTACTCCTTTTAAATTAATGGTTAAATTATAAGTATTAGCTAAATTATTTAGTAAATCAACTTGTTTATCAAAATCATTTGGTAATTTGCAATCAAAGAATAACTCAAACTCTTTTTTATGTGGTGTTAAAATAACATTAGCATTTTTTATATTTTCTTTTTTAACTAATTTCAATGCATCAGCATCTATAACAATCACTTTTTTTGTATCAATTACTATTTTATTATATAACAAAGATGTATCTTCTTCAAGTCCAGCTCCAGAACCTATAAGTATAGAATCAGCTTTATCTATTAATGGTTTAATAGTATTATAATGATCTAATGATAATATTTCTCCAGATAATTGTTTTACTATAAATGCAGGATTATACTGTTTTATTATATTTGCTACCTTTTCAGGTGCTGCAATATATACTTGATCTATTCCCTGTTTTAATGCTGATTCAGCTGCAAATATCACAGCTCCGACATAATCCGGATTTCCACCAATTATTAATATTACCCCATTTTGTCCTTTATGTGATGTTACAATAGGGTTTTTTATTTTTTGAAGATCTCCTACACCTGTGTATAATTCTGCTATTCTTGGTATTCCTATATCAAGTATTTCCATATTTCCAACATACTTTTCATCAGCTTTAATTAATCCTGATTTTGGTTTATGTAAAGTTAATGTTGTAGTTGCTTTGACTGCTTTATCAAAAATTTCTCCATTTTCCGGATTTAATCCACTAGGAATATCTACAGAGATTACAGGAGTATTTGATTGGTTTATATCATCAATTGCTTTAGATGTAGGTTGTCTTATATTTCCATTCACTCCTGTTCCTAATATTGCATCAATAATAAGTGTGGTATTACCAGGATATAACTGAGCAGAATCTATAGATTTCGATACTTTTAGATTTCTTTCTGTTTTTGATAGTATTTCTGTTGTTTTCCAATTTGTTTTTGTGTCTTTATTTTTTATATTTTCAGGTTTTGATAATAATATAACATGTACAATGAAATTATAATTCAATAGATGTCTTGCTACAACCAAACCATCCCCACCATTTCCACCAGTTCCACAGTATATTGTAACATGTCTTCTTGATTTATAATTATCTTTTACATATCTAGCAATTTGAGCCCCGGCATTTTCCATTAAACTTAAAGTAGGAACATGCAATCCTTCTGTATTTTTATCTATAGATTTCATTTCGATTGGTGTTAATATATCCTTCATACAATTCACCTTATTTTTTGGGTATTAAATTTATTTTATATTTTCCTAATTTTCCACCATAATTTCCTGCTGATATTACTTGCACACCATGTATTGTTTTTATAGCTTTTATAGCTTCTTGTGTTGCTTTATTAATTGAATCTTCATTTAATGCATCTATAACTATTTCATATACTCCATTAGTATCTTTAGATAATTTACTATTTTCTATTTCATCTTTAAGTGTAGGACAGTACTGTTCATTTGTTGTTGCATTCATAAATTTATACTTTTTTGATCCTACTTTAGATCCAGAAGCCACTATTCCACCAGGGAAAGGTGTTATTACATCAGGTATATCTTTCATTGCATTGACAGCAGCTTCAGCAGCAATTAATGCAGAATGCTGTGTTTTTGCCTGTATAAATAAGTTACCTCCTGCTACTGCAGAAGTTATTCCAATATTTTCTTCTATAAGAAAGTCTCCAGACATAACAGGAATTTTATACATGACCCGACCATATTTTTCTATTTTCTCTTGATATCCATCTGCAAAGAAAGCTAATTTAAATCCTAAATTTGTTTGTTTCTCTTCTTCAGGTAACATATTAAATACTGCAGTTGTTGCAGCAGTTAACACACACTGACCTACTCTTTCAAGTAATTGTTCTTCAACTTGTTCAACTTTATTTTGACATATTATAATTGAATATCCCGGTCTATTATCTGGTGTTTTATTTGGTGGTATATACTGATCTATTCCAGCTTCAGCAGGACATCCTATAAATGATGTTGCAAATCCGGTAGCCTCCATAGCAGCAATATGTGCTAGATTTTTTGTTGAAGCAGTTATTAATATCTTTGATGCTTTTGTTTTGAATGCTTCTGCATATGTATCTTCAATTATTATATTATTATCCATTTTATATACTCCTATAATTCATAATTAAGTTAAAAAAAAATACAATTTAAAAAGAAAGGTGGTGAAAGTTAATTAATTAGTTAATTCTCCATTTTTGACTCTTGATTAGTTGCCTCATCTACAACATCTGTACCAAAGTAAGGTAATGTTAATAATCCTAATATGGAAACCATCCAATAAGAAATTAACCTTTCTACTAATGTTACAGCAGTACTTACTGAGGGGGATACACCAGCCATAGAATATAGAATTACCATCATTCCATCTACAGCACCTACTCCTCCAGGTAATGCTGGTATCATTCCAATTAACGTTGCTAAAAGGAATACTGCTGCAATTATACCTAATGATACTTGTGTTCCAAATGCTAAGAATACAATGTATACTCTTAATAGTTCTAAAAACCATACTAAGAAAGATAAAGGAATAGCTTCCGTAAGAATTCTTCTAGATCCTATAAGATATCTTACACTTTGTTGGAATCCAGTTACTGCTCCAAGACCACGATTTTCATATCCATCAAGATCCCTTTTCATAACTCTTCTAAGTTGTCTAAATACCCATTTTACGGTTTTTATTCCTACTTTTTCATTAATACATAAATATACTACAAATACACAAGCAGCCACAAATAAGGCTAATATAATTAATAATGTTATATATATTGCTTGACTTACATGTAAATAATAAATAAGGTATATTGTTGCTAATATAGCCAATAATAAGAATGGAAATGTATCTAACAATTTATCTCCAAGTACTGTAGCAAATGTGTTACGAAACTTAGCATTACTACATTTACTCAAAATATATGCCCGTACTGGTTCTCCTCCACCTCTACCACTTGGTGTTAAATTATTCATTGCTAATCCTACTAACAACATTAAGAATAATTGAAACTTCTTAAAGGGAATATCTAATTCTTTACAAATTATTCCCCATCTAACAGTCCATATACCCATTATAAGAAATTGCAATGCAATTGCGAGAATCACATAGTGCATATCTGCTTTTTGTAATGCAGTAAAAATTTCTCCAGGACCTACAAATATTACCATTGCTGCTAATATTCCTAAACCAATCAGCAATAATATTATGACCTTTTTATACTTCATCTTATCTTCCTTGGTTACATTTATGATTACAATTATTAAAAAAAGAAGATTTTAATATATAATATTATATTCTTTCTATAAAATTAATAACCAAATTAAAGTAATAAATAGTTCTTTATTTATTAACATTTAAAAATATTTATTATTAATATATATGTTTAATAGTTTATGAATGTTAAAGGATTTAACACACAATAAATAATATTTTTTTATATCACAATGAATTATTAAATATCTCTTTTTAAATTTTCATCATTATACTAAAACATGCCCCTAAATCATGAAAAGATAATAAAAGTAGTTAGTATGAATAACTATTTAAAAAAAACGCTTATTTAGATAGTTACTTTATTCTTTTATTAATGAATATTATAAAATAATTTATATTTTTTTATTTAAGGATAATTTTAGGTACTACTTTTAATTTCTTAAATAAAATAATAAACAGATTAACTATTATAAATAATATATAACCTTCTATTACATCTCTTGATTTAAAAGAGTATAGTAAAAAAAAATCATATCTAGTACTATTTATGTTATAAAAATAAAAAATTAAACCATATAAAATATATAAAAAATAAAATAAAATATAAAACTAACAAATAGATATAGATGCGAGTTAATTATTATGCAAAAATATAAAGTACTTCTTTTAAAATAAGAAATACATATATTTTAAAGAATAAAAAATAAGGGATATATCAAATAATTTAAGAAATAATTAATTATTTCAATAGAAAAAATGCAACTAGCTACTAATTTTTTATCATAAAAAAAACTAATAACTTTTTAAAAAAGAGTTACCATATATAAATACATAACACAAAACCAAAGTATAGCATATATTAAAAGGAGATGTATAAATGGACAGTATCATAATAGTAGGTGGAGGAAGAGTAGGAATACGATTAATACAACTCCTTAAAAAACGTGAAATGTATAAAATAACACTCATAGATCAAAATAAAGAATTATTAGAACTCATAAATAAAATATATAATGATGAAGTAATTACTGTACAAGGAGATGCAACAAATAAGTCTATTCTTGAAAAAGCAGGAATTAAAACAGCAGATATAATTGTAGCAGCTACCAGTATTGATGAAATAAACCTTTTAATAGGTATTATATCCCAAGATTACACCCTTAAAAAAATAATTGCAAGAACAGCAAATCCTACACATATAAAAATGTTCAAAAAATTAGGATTAAACGAAGTAGTAAGTCCCGAATTAACTGCATGTAGTGATATAGAAAAATTAATAATTAGACCAAACGCTGCAGAAATTGCAATATCTGGAAAAGGTGATTGTGAATTAATAGAAATTCCTATAAAATCTAAAAAAATAATTGGAAAAAAAATAGGTGAAGTAAGTCCTAAAAAAGATTTTATAATAATTATGTGTTCTAAAAACAACGACATACTAATTGCTCAAGATGAAATTGTATTAAACAAAAATGATTTAGTAACTGTACTTGTAAAACGAAATGCTGTTAAAAAAACAAAGAAATTCTTTACAAAAAGTGGAATATTAATTTAAAAAAAAAGAAATTATTTTAAATATAAAATAATCTTCATCAATTTTACATTTTATTAACAAAGATATTTACATTATTTTTATAATTTTGATGCAATCATATAAGCCATATTAATTTGTTCAGCTACAGCAGATATTGCATATGGTCCATGACCCGGGAATAATTGTACAACATCAAGATCAACAATTTTTTCAATTGATTCTCTCATATCTTTATTATTACCTGTTGGTAAATCTGTTCTTCCGAAATTTCCACCTGAAAATAAAGTATCACCACTAATTAAAGATTTACCATCTGTTAAACAAATCCCACCACAAGTATGTCCTGGAGTATGTATAACTTTATACTTTCCAAACATATCTCCTTCATCCAAAGTTTTTATTGATAATTCCGGTACTTCTTCATTAAATGAAGATGCAACTGTTGCATTAACATCTTTAGACTCAACTATTTTTTTATCTAATTCATGCATATAAATATCAAGACCATATTCATCTTGTAAATATTTATCAGCACCTATATGGTCATAATGACAATGTGTATTAACAATTTTATTAATATCTTTCATATCAATATCTGCTTCTTTGATAGAATCTAATAAATAATCTATATTTAAACCAGATCCTGGATCAACTATAACATCATCAAATATATAACAATTTGAATCAGCTTCTTTACCTAAAATAACTATTATATCATCTACTTTATCCATATATTATTCTTCCTATTATTATGATAATACTTATAACTTAAAAGTTATACTATTTAATTTTTCTTTAATAATATAATATTTAGATAAACTTCATATAATAAATTATTTTAAAATATAATAAAAAAATAGTAAATATTGAAAAAAATGTAGCGAAACTAGTAACAGTTAATATTACTAGCCTATTACTACTTAAATTATAAATCACAATTAATCATAATATCCCCATTATTACTCTAGTTAGTAATTTGCGTTATTAGATATTGTAAATTTTATAATAAATTCTATTTTATAAATAAACACTTAGACTTAATTCATAATTAATAAATTAAATACAAATATTAGTGTAAAGTGTAAATTCATTAGTGTTTATACTGAAAATACTATTATTTACTAAATTAATAGTAAAGTATTGCCATTACTCTTATTGTTATAAAAAATAAATTTTAAGTATTAACTTTCTAAAGATAATTGAGTTAATATTTACAAAAACTCTTAAATTTTTAACAATTCAGTTCTTTAGTTAAACTCTCATTTTATTCATTTACTGATACATATAGAGAAGGTATGCCAGTGATGTTTTAATAAAATAATTTATAATCTTAACAAATTCATATCTTGTAAATATACATTATTATTAAATTATTATAAATTTTTAATCTAATAATAGTCAATATTCATTAAGAGTAATAAAACTCTTAAAATTTTAGAATTTATTGCTATAACCAATTATCCATACTTAATTTATTTTTATTAAACTTTAATAGTAATTTAAGAGATATAACACTCTTATTTACAATATTTATGTTAATCATGTAAATAAAATAATTTGATCTCCATAACAAATTATCTTATTATGATTAATTATATGTTATTCTTGAAAGGGAATATTGAAAATAACTTAAAGTTATTAATATACATAATAAACAATTAATTAAAATTCAAATATTATACTAAGTTCTATGTAAAGTTATTTATTATACTTAAATACAATAAAGTAGGTAAATATAAATTTCCTACGAACACCGATTATTATTTTAGTATAATATTTTAAATGATTGTATTAAAATGTAAAACAATCAAGGATATCATATTATATTTTCATAATTAAAATTGTCAAATTACTATCCATATAATAATAATCTGACTATTACTATTTTATTTAATTAAATATATATAAATATAATCATTTTTAAATTGAAGCTATAAGAATCTCATATAACTAAAAAAAAAGTTATTTCTACAATACTTAAGAGTAAAAAGTTTAAAATATTTTATAAAAAAAATAAATAATAATATTAAACAATTGATAAAAATAATAATCTAAAAATAGTTTAATATATTTCATTATATTCAATATATAAATTGTAATATAGTGAAATGTTAATATAAAAAAATATCTAATTT
>CAYNSJ010000092.1:0-8468 GCA_964399835.1 uncultured Methanobacteriaceae archaeon
ACATATATTATAATCTATAGTCTATTTATAATAAAAGTTTAGTTATTTACTATAAATAAAAAAAAATAACAAAAATTATCTTTTTTAAATAAAATATTATAATTGGGTTATTAATTTTGCAAATTGATCTAAGGTACCTATTTCATATACTTCAGCACCAACATTTTGATAATCACGTACACAACTAGTAGGTGTATTCCATCTTTTTTTACTTTCAGGATTAAAAATCATAACTCTATGACTTTTTTGAACAATTTTTCTTAGAATAACAGCACTCTCTAGTACTCCATCTTCTCTTTTTCCTCTCCAATCACGACAATCAGTTAAAATAATCACATTACTTTTTGTATTTAGTGGTACTTCATCAAGAAACATTTCAAAAGAATGGGCCATATCAGATGTATCATTTATCATTCGGTTTTCCATTCTACGATGTGTTACTAGTTCAAAAGATTCTTGGTATGTTTCAGCATCAAGAATATCAGTCATATCCATTATTTTATTGTCAAATTCATATGCTTTTACTCGATCAAATGAACGTCTACATCCATACATTATAATAAAAAACCATGTACTTATCCATGCACATGATCCACTAATATCATTTAAAAAGAAATGTCTACTCTTTCTTTTATGAGGTTTACTATTTATCAAACTTATTAACTTACCACCATTTTTAAGATTATATCTAATAGTACGAGGCATATTAACATTACATTTATTTGCATGTTTCTGTCTTGTCGTACGTTGATTTGCTATTTTTATACCTAATTTACGACATAATTCCAATAAATGTTGATTGTGTTCTAAATTAGCTATATTTTGATTCAAAATTTCTTTATCAGTGACTCTATGTTTTATTTCTATTTTTTCTTTATCTTTAGGTTGTTCATGTTTTATTTGAGTTTGATTCTTATTATTTTGAATATTATTTAGTGAAATATCTTCTGATTGAACAGGTAAATTTTCCATTTGTTTTTTCTTATTTTTTGGTATAAAATAAATATTATCTTTTCTTATAAATAAATCATCAAATGTATCTTCGTATACTTTTTCATAAGATGGATCTTTCACGTATATACATTTCAAAGCATCTTTTAGTTCTTTTGCAGAAATTTGTGTACTTAAAAGATTCCATACTTTACAGGCTGTTTGTGTAGTTCTTATGCTAACTGTTATTCCTTTATCTCTTAATACATTTGATAATTTAATAACACTGTTATTAGCCATTATTTTACCTCATTTATTATTATAAGTAGTATTATTATATTTTAAGTATTTAAAAATGTTTATAATAAAAAAAATAATATAAAAATAATAAAAAATAAAAAAAATGATAAAAAATAAAAAGAAGTTATTATTATAATCTACTTATTAAATTAGCAAAATGATCTAAAGTACCTATTTCATATACTTCAGCACCAACATTTTGATAATCACGTACACAACTAGTAGGTGTATTCCAGCGTATCTTACTTTCAGGATTTAAAATCATTACTTTATGACTCTCTTTGACCATTTTTTTAAGTATCATTGCACTTTCTAGTATTCCTTCTTCTCTTTTTCCTCTCCAATCACGACAATCAGTTAAAATAATCACATTACTTCTTTTATTTAGTGAAACTTCATCAAGAAACATTTTAAATGAATTTGTCATATCTGATCTACCATGTATCATTCCATTTCTCATTCTAAGATTCATCACATATTGATATGCTCGATCATATGATTCTGTATCCAATGCATTAGACATGTCAACAATTTTATTATCAAATTCATATGTTTTTACTCGATCAAATGAACGTTTACATCCATACATTATATTAAAAAACCATGAACTTATCCATTCGCATGATCCACTAACATCATTTAAAAAGAAATGTCTACTTTTTTTCTTCGGTGGTTTTGTATTTAGGAGAGTTATTAATTTACCACCATTTTTAAGATTATATCTTATTGTTCGTTGCATGTCAATATGATTTACTTTTGCATGTTTTTGTCTTTTTGTACGTTGATTTGCTATTTTTATACCTAATTTACGACAAATATCTATTGCTCTTTGATCATGTTCTATATTGTTTATATTTTGGTTTATGATTGCTTGATCATTTACACGATGATTTGATTCTTGTTCAATTTCTGTTTGCATTCTTTTTTGAGTTTCAAAAGGTTTATTAACTTCATTGATTGTTACAATTCCATTATTTTCTGTAATGTAATTATCGATAGTATTGTTATTTTCTTTTTTATTTTTAAAAGTGAATTCTGATGTTTTATTTCGAAATAATCTATCATATGTATCATTGTAAATTTTATCATAAGAAGGATCTTTTATGTATACACTTTTTAAAGCATACTTAAATTCATCATCATTTACTTTATATTTTAATAAATCCCATACATGACAAGCTAATTCAGTGTTACGTATACTGACACATACTCCTTTATTTCGTAAACTGTTTGATAACTCTATTATTTTATTGTAACTCATATGATCATCTTCTTATAATGTATTTTCCGAATATTTATTTATAACATAGTTATTAAATATCTTTCTCTATTATAATATATATAGATATTTATCTATATAATATTTAAAAACTCATAAACATTTATAAGATAAATAAAAAGATTAATATAATAAAGTGATAAAAGTATTATCTTAGAGAAACCTTTATATACTATTAACTTCATACTATTAGGTATACCTAAAAACTTGAAATGAGTAAAATGTATAACAATTTAGGTTCACCTAATTTCAAAGAATTAAATTATATGGAGACTAAAAAAATGGAAAAAAGAACTGTAGATGAATTAAGACCAGGTCAAGTTGGAATAGTAAAAAAATATCATGGAAAAGGTAATCTTAGTAGACATTTAAAAGAAATGGGTCTTGTAAATGGAACCGAAATTAAATTAGAAAGAAAAGCTCCTTTAGGATATCCTCTTGAAGTTAAATTACAAGGTTTTTCATTAGCTTTAAGAAAAGAAGAAGCTCAATTAATAGAAATAGCAGACTAATTATATTATTTTTTTACTTTAACTTATTTAACTTAAAAACTCAATTTTGTTATAATATCATGAAGAAAATAAAAAATAATAAAAGATAATTTAGGTTAACCTAAACATAAAGAATAAATAAAATAGGAGCCAAATAAAATGGTACAATGTAAATTATGTGGATACAAATTTGATGAAACAAAAATAGAACCATGTACTCATTGTTTTGCTTGTGGTGGAAACATGGTTCCATGTCCAAACTGTGGATATGAAGTACCACGAAAAAAATCAAAACAAATAAATAAAAAGACTTCAACATTAAACTCAATAATACAAAAATTAAAAGTCTAATAAAAAAAAGTTTACTTAACCTTCTATATTCTTTCAACTAATTTTAAAAAAATAATTTAGTTTAAAAACAGAAAAAATAATAAAATCAAAGAACTTAATCTTTGACTATTATAAATATACTGTAGTCCTATTACCTAAATAGGCATTTCTTTCTCCAGTTACAACAGTTACATATTGATATAATTTACCCTTTTTCCATCCAGGAACAGATATTGAATAATTTATTACACCATTTTTAATTGAATAAACTGATTTACCTGTTGTTACATTCATTATAGTTATTCCATTTACTTTAATAACTATATTATTAGTACCTATTAAATAATGACCACATTTATCTTTTATCGTACCTATAACAGTTATAGTACCATTCTTTTGAATTGCTGTAAATGTTATGTTAACATTTGATTTTTTAATTTCTTGTTTTGTGTCATTTTTTACTACATTGTAAATAGTATCTGAATATATTGCAGTTATTGTATAATTTCTTCCAGATAATCCATCAGGTAATGTATAGTTAAGTTTAGCTATTCCATTTATAACATTAGCTCGTATGATATTATTATTTACATCTTTAAGAGTAACTCCATCTAATTTAAATGTTACTACTCCTGATTGAACATAAGATCCATTTGAATCTTTAATGATAGCATTAAATGTTACATTATCATCTGATGTTATTGATTTTGTATTTGAAGTCATGGATATGTTTGTGATAATTGCAGTTCTCTTAGTTACATTTACTGTTTGATTCGTACTTTTGCTACTTACTGTTACATTCTTTATTCCATTATAATATGCAACTATAAATACATTATTCTTATTCCATGATATTGGTACAGTATAATTTAGCATTGCTCTACCATTTTCTATACTTACTGGTATCATAGTACCATTAGCATCTTTAATTGTTATACCATTTATTTTAAAGTATACTATTCCATCAGTTACTATATTTCCATTAGCATCATTTATAGTAGCATTAATTTGTATTGTATCATTGATTTTTGCATTTATTTGGTCTACATAAACCATAGTATTTATAGGTATTATAGTTATATTCATATTTGATGTACTATTTAAATATTCACCTTCAGATCCATTATATATAACACTAATATCATATTGACCTGCTTTTGAGAATGTAAAATTTATACTTGTTTGACTATTAACATCTAAGTAATTATATGTGTCAATCAGTTCATTATTAGTATCATCGTAGATTTTAAATGTTACATTTCCGGTTATCTTTTTATTATCATTTAAGTCAGATACTGTTACGGTTATTGTATTATTTGTTAATGTATAATTTGTGGTAGTATTTATACTTATTTTACTTTCGGCTAAAAATGAAGCTATAATTGTATCTTCTGCAGTTTCATATGTGTTTGTATCATCATTATATATTACAGTTATTTTGTGTTTTCCTATATTATTGAAAGTTATATTTGCACTAGCTATTCCATTTATAACATTTACTGTTGTAATATTAATTCCATTTTCATCAATGAATGTTAAATTACCACATGAAATAAGATTTTCATTATAATCTTTTAACGTTGCATTTAATTGGATCATATGATAAATTAAATCATTTACTGTATCTTGTGTAATTGTTATAGGAATTTTGGAGATTGTGAAATTTGTTGTTGTAGAACTATCACTGTAAGTATCTGTACCTGAATAAGATAATGTTAAATAATATGAACCACCTGAGAGATTTAATTCTATATTTGATTTAGTTGAAAGATCTAATGTACTTATTAAATTATCTTGATTATATACATAAATATATCCTTTGTCTATTTGATTGTTTGATGAGTCAGTTACTGTTACTGATAATAATGTTTCTGATAGGGGTGTACCTATAGCTGTATTTAAATTTATATTAGTTACTGTTTTAGATATTGTTGCAATGGTACTTTGTGAAGATGCTCCATATATACTATTTTGATAGTAATATGCTGTTATTGAGTATTGACCTACTGAAGTAAATGAATAATATATAGATGCTATTCCACTATTAACAGTTGCATAACCTATTTGTTGATTATTTGAATAGAAATATACAATTCCTGTTGTAACTCTTTGATTATTTTGGTCATATACATTAGCAGTAATATCAGTATTTGATGTTAAATCACCATTTATTGAATTGAATATTATATATGTACTTTTTTGATTTATTGTAATTGATTGAGTATTTGAAGTAGTTTGACCTATAGATGGTTTAACATAAGTAGTTATCGTTCCTGTAGAAAATCCAGATAGTACAAAACTATTTACTCCTTTATCTAAGGTATAATATTCAGCACCATTAACATAAACAATAAAGCTATTCTTATTTAATATATCACTATCATAATAAGTTGGGTTTGTTAAACCTGCATTTATTGTTACAGTAACTGAATCTCCAACTACTATTTGTGTATTGGAATTTATTGTTAATGTTGAAAAGTTAATGCTACAATTTTTAAATGTATTATCAGATAATGTATTAGTACCTGTAAGATATAATGTTTCATCTCCTGATTCAATATTGTTAAATGTATTATTATTTAATATTATAGTACCACTTGAGGAATATATTGCACCCCCATTTGTAGTAGCTGTACTATTAGTAAATATGGAATTAGAAACTGTTAATACTCCATTATTATTATAAATACATGCACCGTTTGTACTTTTAGCATTGGTAATTGTTATATTTGATATTGAAGCATCAATACCATTATTAATATAAAATACACTATTCCCACTTTGTTGACCATTTATAATTGTATATTCTGAGTTTTCACCTTCAATAATTATATTTTTATTAATATTAATTGTATTAGAAATATAATAAATACCATTTGCTATATATGCTATAGCCCCTGCTGAGATAGAATTTATTCTTTCTTGGGTAATAGTTTTCCAAGGATTATTATAACTTCCATCACCAGAATCATCTGTTGCAGATGCATCAAAATATTTAGAAGAACCTGTTGTTGTCAAAGCTTTTAAACAGACAACAGCACTATAACTTACAGTATTAGTTAAACTATCTAAAGAGCTACCAATATATGAATAAATTCCACTTGGTGTATTATTACAATTAGAAGAATCCTGAGTAGGTATATTTATATAGTTTCTTGAAGTATAAACTTTGAGTAATACTTGAAAGTTATCTCCTTCAGATAAAGCAACTGTATTCGTTAAAGCAAGTGTGTGATAACCAGCATAACTAAAAGTACCACTTTGTGTATGCATCAATATATTATTTACATATATCCACATATCATAACCTGTTTCATCTGCAGTAGAATATGTACCTACAGCTGCTAATGGATCATCATTTATTGCTGTAAAATTATTTGCATAATATGCAGACTGTCCATACAATGACACAGAATAACTATTTCCGCTCCAATCATATTGATAATTATCAACATAAGTTGCAGTGTTAGTTAAATCAACTGTAAATTCAGGAGTGATACTTATATCATAATAGGATACATAAAAATATCCATCATTACCCCAGTCAGTACCCCAACTATTTTTACAAATGAATGCACCATCACCTTCAGGAGTTATTCCAAAGTTATATCTACTATAATCATCATCCCATCCTACTATAACAATATCATGATTCATACCATAATATCGATTATTGTAATAACTACAATTTCCATTAGTATACTTTAAATATGGAGAATATTGCATTATATAAATATTTGCACTTACAGCCCCATATGTTAATATTGCAGATTTAATTCCATCATTATCTGTAGAACTTGTACGATCTGTTAAATAATAAATATCATTAATACGTACAGTACTTTTAATTACAGATGATGAAGTACTTGATAATACATAAGGATCTTCAGATTCAAGAACTGCCCCAAGATAACTAGCTAAATAACCTACTGCCATTGGATAATATCCACCATTATTAACTGCATAGTTTAACCAACCATATGCAGAGTTACTTGCCATTAAATTTTTCAAATTATTCTCAGATAAATCATAACTAAGGCCTAACTGTTTTAATAAACAGGATTCTAAAGTCCCCATTGCTGCAAAAGACCAACAATTTCCATCAGTACCTTGATCTTTTACAGATGATACATAACCATAATCTCTTAAATCATAACTGGATGAATAAGTAGATGTTTTAAGAGTTACACTATTATTATCTGAAATTGTAACGGTTTCAACTGTTGTATTAATAACTGAATAAGTTAAATTTTGATCTTCAGATAATATAGTAATACTATTTTTAGTATTATTTTCTAAGTTAGTTTTTGTAATAATTGTATTTACATAAGATATATTATCTAAAGAATCTGAATTCATATTATCTATAATTGTTACAGTATCTGTATTATTAGATGATATTTTTGGATTTTTGCTATTATCATTAGATATATCATTTATTATAATTTCAACATTATTGGAATTATCATTATTAGTTTCAATAGTATTTATATTAGAATTATTATAAGGAATACTATCTATTGAATCTTTTTGAGCATTATTTGTATTTACTGTGGATGATATGTACTCATTATTGGATATAATATCACTGTTTGACGATTTATTTTCTTCTGAATCACTCAATGAAGTTTTATCACTATCTGAAACACTGCTTGTATCTTGAACTATTGAAGATTCATTAGAAATAACATTATTGTTTAACAATTCATTTGTAGATGTACTATTTAATGATGTATCTGATGCATTAACAAATGAAATAGTAAAGAATATCATAGTTAACAATATAAAACATAACAAATGTTTTTTATCCATTTTTAACCTCCACTACTATTCTTTTCTAAAATTAAATATCCATATAACTTAACATTAAAATAACTGTTATATTATATATTTATATTTAATATTATTATCTTTAATATATTATTCTAAAATAAGAAATTTTTATTGTTTTCAATAATAAAATAAATATAACATATAATAAAAAGTATTAAATTTTTAAAGATTTAAATAAAAAATAAGCAATTAATAGAAAATTATAAATAGTATTTATATTAAATTTTTTAGTTAAAATAAGAAATAGTCAAATAAGTCAGGAGAATTACTTCTCCTTTCTCTTCTCAGAACCGAACGTGTCACTT
>CAYNSJ010000093.1:0-8202 GCA_964399835.1 uncultured Methanobacteriaceae archaeon
AAGTAAATTTTTTTAGAAATAAACTTTTAATATAGCTTTTCTACAAAGCAAAAATATAATTTAATAATTTCTATTCTAGTCTTAAATATGTATTTTTAAATATAATAAATTTATTAAAAAGCATTTTTTATTTTAAATAAATTTGAAGGTAAAAAGAGAAAGAATAAAAGGTATTTTAATTTTTAAGATTAATAATAAAAAAATTATTCATCAAATTCTATTTTAAATCCTGTTCCGTTACATTCTTTAATTGATAATGTACCATTAATTTGTAAAGTTAAATTTTGAACAACTATGAGTCCTAAGCTTGTAAGATTATTTAGATCAAAATTATCGGGTAATCCAATACCATCATCTTCAAATGTAAATGTGTAATGATTACCATTTTTCTTAAATCCAACATATAAATTACCTTTATTATTATTTGGGAATGCATATTTTATTGTATTGTTTACAAGTTCATTAATGATTAATCCTAATGGTATAGCTTGTTCCATGTCTAAATCGAATGATTCCATAGTTGAATGGAACTCAATATTACATTCATACATTTCAAAGATTGACTCAACTAGAGATTTTGTATAATCTTTCATATTAACTGCTGACAATGAATTTGATCCATATATTTTTTCATGTATTAAAGCCATTGAATAAATACGATCCTGAGTATTGGATAATATTTGTTCAGGACTTTTATTATAATTCATATTTAAATTAATTAAACTTAATATTATTTGTAGATTATTCTTTACTCTATGATGCACTTCACTAAGTAAAATTTCCCTATCTTTTAGTGCACTTTCTAACTTTTTCTCATATATTGTTTCACGGGTAATATCTTGATTAAAACTTACTTGACTAAGTAACTGATCTTTATCAAATTCATGATGCATAACGGTTTTTATATATTTTATATTACCTTTACCTGTTTTTATTCTCTGATTAAATTTAATATCAGGACGTTTTGGAGAAATTGCATCAATACATCTTCTTCTAATTTTTAAATCTTCATCAACAACAAATCGTTCAATAAGATTATCTTTATCTCCAACATAATCATCAGGATCAATCTCCAATAAATCATATACTTCAGGAGTCCATTCAGAATCTCCAAATGTTTCTGAATAACCTATTGCAGTTTTACTAACAGATTGAATTCTATTTAAATTATCTGTAAGTTTTAAACTTTCATCAAGTGCTTCACGAAGATTTTTTAAATATATTTGTTCATCTGTAACATCTTGACAAAAAGAAATAACATCTAAATCAGTACCATTTCTTGCATGATTACTATTAATATAAAAATGGAGATATTTTAAATTACCTTTATCTGTACGAATTCGTATAATGTAATCAACACTTTTTTCTCCACTAAAAAGTATTTTATAACTTTCAGTTACAATATGTTTATCTTCATCAAGTACATAATCCCATGTGAAATCTCTAGAAGAATCACTTTCAATAGGATCACGTTCTATTATATCATATACTTTAGAAGAACGTATGAATTTACCATTTATAATATAGGTTACACCTATGTTACTTACTGACTGGATAAAATCAAAATTTGTTTGTAAAACTAAAGCTTCCTTAGTTTTTTTATCTATTAATCTTCTGTTTATTTCTTCTTTAGTAAGATCATGATGGATAACCATAACAGCAGGTTTACCTTTATATATTATATAACTACCACTTAAATTAAAATAATGAATAAGTTTTCCATCTTTTTCTATCTCAAGAGGTACAGAATATGAAAACATTTTTCCGTGAACAATTTTATCAATATTTTTATTAAGATCACTAATTAAATCTTTATCTAATCCAGTATAACCTACTCTTTGACCAATAACTTCATCATAACTATTTAATCCATATACTTCCAGATATTTTTTATTAACTTTAACAAAACGACCATTTTGAATAATTACTATAGCACTTAAATCATTTTCAAAAAGTATTTCTTGTTCCATTGATAAAAAAGTATAATCTGTTTCATCCTTTCCTAAAATAAATAAAAAATCATCAATTCTTGTAAATGTAACACTAAGATTTTTATTAAGAATATCATCCATATAATATTTAAAAAAGAATTTTTGAGGAATATTTGTATTATAAACTTCTTTCATTTTATTTAACAATAACTTATTTTTATCATACTCTAAAAATACATCTGATACTTTAGCATCTTTAACAGCATCTAAATCAAAGGAGATAGAGTTTAAAAGTACAGAATTTAAAAAAGTAATAGAGAAATCATCAGAATTCTTAATTGGTGAATAAACTCCAACCATATAATCTAAATTATTAAAAACTTCTTTATTAATTTCATTAATATCTTGTGTATTCTCTATTTTTTCAATTGGATGATCATCATTACCCCTAAAAAAATCAAAGCGATCTAATTCTTCTTTATCCTCATCCAATATTATCATTTGCATCATACCAAATACTCTCCATATAAAATTAAATAAACTCTAATGATCTTCTTGTTAATTATAAATGTGTTTTTCTTATTAGATAATACTTATTAATTTTTACATCTTTATTTTAGTTATAAAAAATTGTACGTCCTACAAAAGCATATCCATCCTAATAATAAAATGAAATAAAAAAAAGTTTATTATAATAAATTCGTTATTGTCTGAGCCTTAAAATATAATAAAAAAAATAATAAAATGTAAAATTTTATATTAAAATTCTTAACTTGTCTAATTACTATGTCTACTACAATTATTGTTTATTTTTATCTTAATAAAAATTATAATAAAGTAATTAATTTTGTTAAATGATCAAGAGTACCTATTTCATATACCTCTGCACCTGCTTTTTGATAATCTCTAACACAACTAGTAGGAGTATTCCATCTAATTTTACCTTCTGGATTAAGAATAATAACTTTTTTACATTTTTGTCTTATTTGACTTATAATTTTTGCACTTTCTAAAACTCCATCTTCTCGTTTTCCGTTCCAATCACGACAATCAGTTAATATTATTACATAACTTTTATTATTTAAATTAACTTCTTTAATAAATTCATTAAATACTTTTGTCATGTTAGATTTACCGAATACCATTGTATTTTCGTAACGTTTATGTTTTATGCATTTATATGATTCTTCATATGATTCTTTATTAAAAGCATCAGTCATTTCAACTAATTTATTATCAAAATCAAATGCTCTTACTTTATTAAATGATTTATAACATCCGTATATTACAGCAAAAAACCAATTATTTATCCAATCACAGGATCCACTAACATCAACTAAAAAATAATGCTTACTTTTACGAAGAGGTTTTTTTGTTGTTATAAGATTTAACATTTTACCTCCATATTTTATATTTGATCTTATTGTACGGGGCATATTTAATTTATATGAATGATCTTTTTTTTGCCTTGTAATTCTTTGATTAGCAATTTTAATTCCTAATTTATAACATATCTCAAATAATCGGGTGTTTTCTTCTAATTTATATATTCTTTCATTTATTATAGCATTATCTGATACACGTTGATGTTCTCTATCTGTCAATTGTTCTTCTCTATCTTCAGGTACCTCAGTTATCTTTTGTGGATTAGATCCATTTAATTCCATACCTTCTTGAATTGATGAAGCTTTTGATTTTTTTTCATTTTCTGCATCAAGTTCATTTATATATAAATTTTGATCAATGAATAATTCATAAAATGCTTCATCAAATTTTCTTGTATCTACAGGATCTTTTATATATACACTGAAAAAAGCTGATTTTAATTCATATATTGTAGCTTTTTTATTTAATATTGCATAAACTTTACATGCTGTTTCAGTACTACGTATACTAACATTCACACCCTTATCCCTTAAAAGATTTGAAAATGCTATTACTCTATTGTTGTTCATTATCATGCCTCTTTTTATATAGTTAGTGTATAATATTAAATAATAAATTATTTATTTAATTATTATAATATAATATTAGTTATGTATTTGGTTATAATTATAATATACTTAAAAAATAATTATTATTATAGTTATTTTAATAATAATAAAAGATATAACTGTTATTAGTTAAAAATATTTATTATTATTAATAATTAACTGTTTTTGCTAATAAAATATATGATTATTAAAATTTACTAGGATACATGACGATTTTAGTTTAAATTAATTAATAGATATTTAAAAACTTATTTTTTAATTAATATTTCATTCAATTAACCATTAAACATTTCAAGAATTATTTAATATTTTTTAATTATATAAATATAGTAGAAGTAATAGATTATAAAATAAGAAGAAATTATATAATAATTAATAGGTGAATAAATTAATGAGAGAAAAAGCAGTGAAAATAATTATTTTAGTAATTGTTGCAATTATCATTGTAGCTGGAATCATATATATTACAACAGCAAACAACAGTAATAATAATGCAACAAATCAAGTAAATTTACAAAATAACAACAAGGATATACAAAACAATAATGACAATAGTATACAAAATAATAATGACAATAGTATACAAAATAATAATGACAATAGTATACAAAATAACAACAATAATGTTACAAATATAGAAAGTGTAACTTTTTATTCAGATGGTAATCCTAATACTGGTGAAGAAGCAACAATAAAATTAGGATCAGAAAATGCGGGAAAATCTGTGACATTAAGCTTAGAATATTCAAGGGATGGAACACAACAAAATAACCCTGAATTTTTAACAGTAAAAGCAGATGATTCTGGAACAATACAATATGCAGATACCACACCTATGCAAAAATATCCAGATCAATGTATTATCACAATAAAAGATAATTCTGGTTATACAAAAACAGCATATAATCTTGAAACTAAAAAAGGATATCAAACAATAACTCCAGAATCAATTAATAACTAACGATTATAATATTCTAAAACCATTATAATCCTCCCCTTTTCAACTACTTTTACTTATCATATTTTTATAATAAAAAAAATTTTAATAATCTTCAAATTCTATTTTAAATCCAGTCCCCTCACAATTTATAACAGAAATTATACCACCAATTTGTAATGTAAGATTAGTAACAACAATTAAACCTAAACTATTAAGATTTTCTAAATCAAATTCTTCCGGTAACCCTATTCCATCATCTTTAACTATTAATATATAATGATTTTTTTCTTTTTTAAACTCTATAAATAGATTTCCTTTTTCATTATTAGGGAATGCATATCTTATCGTATTAGTTACTAGTTCATTAATAATTAAACCCATAGGAATAGATTGATCCATATCTAAATATAATGATTCCATATCTAAATGAAATTTAATATCTGAATCATATAACTCAAATAACGAAGTTACTAAAGATTCAATATAATCTTTCATATTTACTTCAGATAATGATGCTGATCCATATATTTTCTCATGTATCAATGCCATAGCATATATACGATTTTGAGTATTTTCTAAAATATCTTCTGCATTAGAATCAAAACTAAGATTCATATTAATTAAACTTAGTATAATCTGTAAATTATTTTTTACTCTATGATGAACTTCACTAAGTAATACTTCCTTATCATTTAAAGCTGTTTTTAATTGATTTTGATATTCCATTTCACGTGTTATATCTTGATTAAATCCTATACGTCTAATAATATTTTCTTCATTATCATATTCTTGATGAATAATGGTTTTAATATATTTAATATTATCTTTTCCAGTTTTTACTCTATGATTTATAGTAATATCAGGATTAGATTGTGAAAGCATAGCTATAGATTTCTCTTCAAGAGCTAAATTTTCTTTAATCACAAAATGATCCATCAAATTATTCATCTTATCTTTATAATCATCAGCATCAATTTCCAATATATTAAATATTTCAGGTGTCCATGTAATATCCTGTAAATTTGTTGAATATCCTATAGCAGTTTTACTAGATGATTGTACTTTATCTAATATATATTGAAGTTTTATAGTTTCATTTAATGATTCTTGTAATTGATTTTGTCTATAAACTACATTAGTTATATCTTGATATAAATCAACATGACTTATCTTATCACCCATATCATCAAAAACATATGCAACATAAATTCGAATATATTTTAATTTATCTTTATAAAAAGTTCGTAAAGTAAAATATATCTCAGGATGTTCAGGAGTACATAATGCATGTTTTTCTTCCCATAAATATTTATCTTCCTCTATAACATATTTCAACAGATGTTCTGGATATTCAGAATAGTTTATATCAAATATTTGATAACCTTTATTATAGAAAATAACTTCATTTGTTACATCATTAACATAAGACATTGAAATTTTGCTTATTTTTTCTATTTTTTTAAAGTTCTGCTTTAACCTTTGAGAATTATCAAGTGCTTTTTTAAGTTTATCTTCTTTATTTATCTGTTCAGTTATATCTTCATAAAAATTTACATGTCTTATCTCATTACCCTTTCTATCATATTCAAAGATTATATAACAATTTAAATATACTAATTCATCTTTTGAATTTTTAATTCTTATTAGAAAATTTGTTTCTGGATTTATAGGTGAACATCTTTTATGAGCATCATGCCATTTATGTTGATCTTCTTTTATTACATATCTTAAAAAGTCCCCATGATAATTTTTATATTTATTTGGATTAATTTTTAATATTTCACATGAAGATTTTGTCCATTGACTTTTTCCTTTATAATTGTAACTTACAGCTGTTTTACTTATTTTTTGTGTTTTTTCTAGATTACGTTCTAACTTTTTAGATTCATGTATTGCTTTATACAATTTTTCTAAATCTAAATGGTATTCTGTAATATCTTTATAGTAAGCTATATTTTCTGTGTTGTTTTTAATATCATTTCTCATTAAATAACATTGAAGATATTTTATATTGTTTTTTGAAGTTTTTATTCTTATAATAAATTCTCTAAGTTTATGATTTAATTCAAAGATATTATGATTATTATTAAGTAATGGTTGATCCTCTTTTATTACCATATCTTTTATAATATTTTTATTTTCATCTAATTTTTCTGGTTCAATTTCTAATAACTCACATATTTTTGATGAATACTTATACTTACCATCAACGGTATAAACAAGACCCGTATTTGTAATACTTTGAATAAAATCAACAGTCTTACTTAAAAATAAATCAGCATCTTTTTGATGTTTAATATGTCTACGATTAAGTTCCTGTTCAGTAATATCATTATAAATAATCATTACAGCGGGTTTATGATTATAAAATATATAGTTAAAGTTTAAAATAAAATAACGAATTAAACTACCATTTTTATTAATTTCAAAAGGAAAAGAATCAGAATAACTATTTCTTTCTAAAATATTATGTATAACATCATTCATTTGAAGACTCAAATCATCCTCAAATTTAGAAAAAGAAACATTATCAGTATTCATTTTAATATTTTTATATAATGTTGAATATCTTTTATTATATTTAACTATCTTATCATTTTGAACAATAGCAATAGCTTCTTTATATTCCTCAAATAATTGACTTTTCTTACCTGAGATGAAATTATAATCTGTTTCATCTTCACCTAAAATATAAATAAAGTTATTAAGTTTAATAATCTTAACATTAAGACGTCGAATGATAAAATTTTTATTATAATATTCAAAGTAAAATTGTTGTGGTTTATTTGTATTATAAACTTCTTTCATTTTATTTAATAATGGTTTATTATTATTTGAAGTTAAATATAAATCTGATAATAATACTCCTTTAATATTTGATAAAGAGTAATTAGTAAATTTTAAAGCTTTATTATTTAAAAAAGATACATAAAAATCATCTAATTTTTCTGTAGGAGAATAAATCTTAATATCATAATCCATTGTATTAAATATCTTCTTATCACTTTCATTAATATCTGATATATTTTTAAAACTAGTAAATATATGATTTTCAGGGTAGTTAAAGATACTGATTTTATCTATTTCTTCTAATTTTTCATTTAAAACAATTAATTCCATATTTTTAACAACCTATCATTATTTCATTAAGTTATATAATAAATATTTATTTTTTTCATGTTTTTTTAAAAGAGTTTTAATATATAAGAATCTATTTTTTAAAATTAATATATTTATTATTAGAAAATTTCTTAATAAAATAAAATTATTTATCCTTTTTAACTGTTAATTTTATATTTAAAGTAAATTAATAAGATATAATACATATATAAACAAT